>NZ_FPLG01000015.1:0-164083 GCF_900120065.1 Moritella viscosa | reverse complement strand
TTTCTATCGGGGACCTACATGACCACTGCGCATAACGAATTTTATGTAAAACGACCTAAACTTTACCGATTAGAGCCCTATTTAACATATAGTATCTAACACGCATAAACCAAAAGCATACTCACTTAAGAACTGCAATCAAGAGGTTATTTATGTACATTAACTTAGCTATAACTTACTTAAAATGATGGGGTAATTTTGCACTAAATTGGGGAATCGATATTTCAGCTAAAATAACCCTGAAACATCATACTTATTAAGTAATGTCCCCAAATCTCTTCACTCTAGTCAATAACGACTAATAAAATACCGATTATGAGAAAGTTTACAGTCCTGTTATATTTAATCTCTAAACTTCTTAAACTCTTTTGATAATTTACTCATGGATTTAGTTTCTTTTATAAAAGTTACTTTCACGCCATGCTTACCACTTGAAACACTCTTTATTTTCCTACGAACCTCATCAGGCATAGCCTTAATATTTCTTACATAATATGACTTTCCGACCAATTTCAAAACACCCTGTTCAACTAACCCGTCAAGGTCAATTGGCTTTGATAATGCAAAAGAGTTATTTGCCAGAATTTTACATATTTCGTTTAATTCTTCATCATTCATACTTAATGCCCTTATTTTTTAAACATAATTTTTTATAGCAGGAAGTTTCGATTTCCAAACCGCCCCCTAGTCAGTAACCGCTAATCAAATGAAAATATACATTTATTCTGAATCAGAGCCTCACTAAAATAGTGCAAAATAATGTTGATGCCACACTTAAAAAATTAAATATTAAACATTAAACATTAAACATTAAACATTAAACATTAAACATTAAACATTAAACATTAAACATTAAACATTAAAAATCATAGCCTTACAGGGGTTTTAATCGTGTACGGTTTTAGCTGTGTATTAGAGTTATTATATTCAACAGGCCTATTAAGGGCGATTTTAATATAGAACACCTGCTTAATCAGAAAAATAGCTGGCTATAATTCCGGAGCATAACCAACTGTTCTTGTTTCATCTAAAGCTTTTTTAATTTTTACTGATTAATAAATTTGAAAATAACACCTTCGCAACATCTCTACCAAAATCTTCAATATTTTCAGGCCCCCTATAAGGGTACTCTTTATTCGACTGTTCCTTCAAATAGGCATGAAGAGCAACAGCACTATCATGAGCAATGCCGAAAAAAGGAACTACTGGATGTTGATAATTAGGATCGAAATGAACTACCCATTTATTCCTAAAATCAATAATTTCCTCATGATATTCAGAGAATTCTTGTTTTGTTTTCCCTATTGATTTAAAGAGATAAGTTCGAAAATGTTCATGGTCCTTTACTACATGTTTCCAATGACACTCTTCATTATAAGATCCAAATATTTTGCACCAGTTTATTACGGTGTCATATAAGAGCACATTATTTAAATGTGTGAATGGGTTTAAATCTTTATAAGAACGGTCTAGCTCAGCACACTTATCTTCAATAACTAAAAATGAATAATATGATCGAAAAAAGGCATTTAACCATTCAAATCTACTTTGTATTTCATTGAATTTTGACAAACATGACTCCTTAAAACTAACGCCGTCTCCACTGAGGCTGAAAAGCCAAAGTGCAGCGGCGTTTTTTTAGTCCCTTTGACTGGGCTTGTTAATCACCTTTCTTGTGTTTATGAGGCTTAAGTGATGGCGTATTCCCAGGAGTGTTTTTATTATCCCGTTGACGTCTATCTGGCTTTCCAGTTGATTCAGCAATTCTTTTTGGACCTGGTTTAATTCCCATAGTTTTCTCCTTTTGTCATGCTACCTAATTTTAAGTTTTAAATGCTAAGGCAGCGAATAGCACTTAATATTTGTATAACAAGGCGTCTCGATGGCTTAAACCTATTAACCGTAGTAAATAACCAAATAAAAATAAGATAAATATCAATCTGAAATTTAAATATATTTTGGAAATATTCATTCCTACGCTTTCTTTTTCAAGTCTTCTAAATCATTAAAAGTAGAGGCTATACACCTGATTCTATTTAAATATTAATTTAATACAAGAAGATGCTTTCCCTTTGTAAGTGATCCTTGATTAAGCTCAACAATATACAAATAACACACTATAAAATCATAACTGCTAATTAAAAACGGCGGCAGAGTGGCTGCGTTAAATAGACAAAATAAGTAGCTTGATGGATGATAATGACAGGTTATGAAACCAATAGCTGTACATAAACACAGTAACAAACTGGACTTCAACTCCCCCGCCCCTAAAGCTGTTTTCACCGGCCATAAAAAAGCGAGTCCTACTCTCGCAGGACTCGCTCTTATCACTTCATGTATTTAATGCTGTTACACGTTACACACCAAAATTAATCGTTATACGATTCAACTGGTGGGCATGAGCAAAATAAGTTACGGTCGCCATACACATCATCGATACGGTTTACAGTCGGCCAGAACTTGTCTTTCTTCACGTAAGGTGCAGGGTAAACTGCAGTTTCACGGTCATAAGCACGGTCCCAGTTAGCGTCAACAATATCGGCTAGTGTGTGTGGTGCGTGATGTAGTGGGCTTTGTTCTGCAGTCCACTCACCCGATTCAACTTTGGCAATTTCAGCACGGATGCTGGTCATTGCTTCGATGAAGCGATCTAATTCAGCTTTAGATTCTGATTCAGTCGGCTCAATCATTAGCGTACCCGCAACTGGGAAGCTCATTGTTGGCGAATGGAAACCATAATCCATTAAACGTTTAGCAACATCAGACTCGGTAATACCTGTTGTTTCTTTAAGTGGGCGTAAATCAACAATGCACTCGTGCGCTACGCGATCATTACGGCCTTTATAAAGCACTGGGAACAGTGGGTCTAAGTTTTGAGCCAGATAGTTAGCGTTTAAGATAGCTGTCTGTGTAGAGCGTTTCAGACCTGCTGTACCTAACATATTGATGTACATCCACGTAATCGGCAAGATGCTTGCGCTACCGAACTGTGCAGCAGATACCGCACCGTTGTTACGGCTTTCTTTACCTGTGTCAGCAACCGCGTGACCAGCAACAAATGGGGCAAGATGCGCTTTAACGCCGATTGGACCCATACCTGGACCACCGCCACCATGTGGGATAGCGAATGTTTTGTGTAAGTTAAGGTGAGAAACATCAGAACCCATAGAGCCCGGTGATGTTAATGCTACCTGTGCGTTCATGTTCGCGCCGTCCATATAAACTTGGCCGCCGTTGTCATGAATGATGCCACAGATTTCTTTAATCGTTTCTTCATATACACCGTGTGTCGATGGGTACGTGATCATGATGCAAGAAAGGTTGTCTTTTAGCTCTTCCGCTTTTTCACGTAAGTCTGCAACGTCAACGTTACCGTTTACGTCACACTTAGTAACGACAACTTTCAGACCCGCCATTTGCGCTGATGCAGGGTTAGTACCGTGCGCAGAGCTAGGGATCAGACAGATGTTACGATGTGATTCGCCACGTGACTCATGGTATTTGTGAATAGCTAATAGACCTGCGTATTCACCTTGAGCACCCGAGTTAGGCTGCATACAAATTGAATCGTAACCTGTGATGCTTACTAACCAGTCTTCTAACAGGTCAATCATCACTTTATAACCAACCGCTTGATCTGCTGGGCAGAACGGGTGCATGTTGCTGAATTCAGGCCATGTTACTGGGATCATCTCGGCAACTGCATTCAGTTTCATGGTACAAGAACCTAATGAAATCATTGAATGGTTAAGCGCCAAATCTTTATTTTCCAGTGATTTAATATAACGCAGCATTTCTGTTTCAGAATGGTGCGTATTAAATACTGGGTGTGTTAGGAATGCTGATTCACGCTCAAGTTCAGCTGGGATAGACGTGCTACCAGTTGCTGCTAGTTCAGCTTCTAGTGCATCAACCGAGATACCATGGTCATCGCCCAATAGTACGTCGAATAATGTTGCTAAGTCTGCTTGCGTGATTGTTTCATCTAAGCTGATACCAACTTGATGTTCAGCGTCAAGACGGAAGTTAATACCCGCTGCTAATGCACGAGTAACCACTTTCTCTTTATTATCTAACTGGTCGTTGTCTAACTGTACTGTGATTGTATCGAACCAGGTATTGTTAGTCAGGCTTAAACCGCCTTTAACAAGACCAGCTGCTAATAAATCAGTGAAACGGTGTACACGCTTAGCAATATCTTTAAGGCCTTCTGGACCGTGATACGTTGCGTAGAAGCCTGCCATGTTCGCAAGTAGTACCTGTGCAGTACAAATGTTTGAGTTGGCTTTTTCGCGGCGGATATGTTGCTCGCGCGTTTGCATCGCCATACGCAGTGCAGGTTTACCATGAGTGTCTTTAGAAACACCAATGATACGACCCGGCATAGAACGCTTATGTTTGTCACATGTTGCGAAGAATGCAGCGTGTGGACCACCATAACCCATAGGAACACCAAAGCGTTGTGAACTACCAAACGCCATGTCAGCACCTAACTCAGCAGGTGACTTAACGCGTGTCAGTGCAAGTAGATCTGACCCCACTGCAACAACACCTTTCTTAGCTTGGATAGCTGCAATAATATCGCTGATGTCAGTTACATCGCCATTTGTACCTGGGTACTGTAGTACCGCACCAAACAAGTCATGCTCAGGCGCAGTTTCTGCAGGACCTTGAATAACAGTGAAACCGAAGTGCTCCGCACGTTCGATCATCACGTCAGCGACTTGTGGGTGTACGCTGTCGGCAATAAAGAAGTTATCACATTTTTTATTTTTAGAAACACGCTTACACATTGCCATTGCTTCAGCGGCGGCAGTTGCTTCGTCAAGCAAAGATGCGCTTGCTAAATCCATGCCTGTTAGGTCACAAGTCATGGTTTGGAAGTTAAGAAGTGCTTCTAAACGACCTTGTGCAATCTCTGGTTGGTAAGGCGTATATGCCGTGTACCAGCCTGGATTTTCGAATACGTTACGTAAGATAACATTCGGCACATTAGTACCGTAATAGCCCATACCAATGTAGCTTTTATTTACTGTGTTCTTTGCTGCGATGGCTTTTAATTCTTGCAGTGCTGCAACTTCAGATAACTGATGACCAGCAACAATATCTTCTGCCAATAAGATCGAGCTTGGTACTGTTTGTTGAATAAGGTCTTCTAAAGAGTCTGCGCCAACTTTCGTTAACATGTCTTTAGTTTCTGTTTCGCAAGGACCTATGTGGCGACGGGCGAAATTATCAATCTGCTCTAACTGGGCAAGTGGGGTATGGGTTTTCATGCAATTCCCTGTATTTATACTTTTAACAAATAACAAAATTAAATTAGTGTTTAACAAACTTAAATTAGTACTTTTAAAAATAGCAATTTGCGTTTTAACACTAAAAAAAACCCCGAGGCTAGCTCAGGGTTTCAACAAATTAGTCTTCGATTGACTCAGCATAACCGGCAGCGTCTAACAGCGCTTCGAGTTCACTTTCATCAGAAGCTTTAACTCGGAACAACCAGCCTTCGCCGAATGCATCTGAGTTAACTAACTCTGGAGAATCTTCTAATTCTTCATTGATTGCGACAATTTCACCACTGATTGGTGCGTAGATATCTGATGCGGCTTTAACAGACTCGCCTACTGCGCAATCTTCGCCAGCTTCAACTTCATCGCCAACATCGGGTAAATCAATGAATACCATGTCACCAAGAAGGCCTTGAGCATGGTCTGAAATACCGACAGTATAAGTACCGTCACCTTCGTTACGAACCCATTCGTGTGAAGGTGCAAATTTTAATTCAGCTGGGATATTACTCATTGTTGAAACTTCCTTTTGTCTTTTACTTAAATGATTATGTTTTTATTTGGTAACGCTGTAGACACTGAATTGCGATTATTTATAAGCAGAATTATGACTATTCTTTCGAAATAAAAATCTGCAACTCAGCTGACGTCATACAATTTTCAGTTAAATCAAACGTAGCACTAAACTAGTTTTTTACCATTACGAACAAACGCTGGTTTAGTTACTGCAACTGTAACAAGCTTTTTACGCATTTCAACTTCAGCCGTTTCACCGATTGATGCTGGAACACGTGCAAATGCAATACTAAAACCAAGTGTTGGTGAGAAGCTACCACTGGTGATAACGCCTTCACATGCTTCGCCTGCTGCGTTAGTGAATACGACTTTTTGACCAGTACGTAATACACCTTTCGCTTCAAGTACTAAACCAACAAGTTTGTCAGTGCCTTCTGCTTTTTGAGCAGTTAGCGCTGCGCGACCGATAAAGTCACGTTCTTGTGGTTCCCAAGCAATCGTCCAGCCCATGTTAGCGGCTAGCGGTGATACAGTTTCATCCATATCTAAACCATAAAGGTTCATACCAGCTTCTAAACGTAGTGTGTCACGTGCGCCTAGACCAGCTGGTTGAACCCCTGCGTCCACAAGTTTCTGCCATAAATCGCAAGCTTCATCTTGTGGTACGACAATCTCATAGCCTGCTTCACCGGTATAACCCGTTGTAGCAATAAACAAACTACCCGCTTGTACACCAAAGAATGGCTTCATGCCTTCAACTGCAGCGTTTTGCTCAGCAGTAAATACAGTAGCGGCTTTTTCTTTGGCTTTCGGGCCCTGTACTGCAATCATAGACAGTTCAGGTAATTCAGTAACAGCTACAGAAAACTCTGCAGCTTGTTTGTTGATCCATGCTAAATCTTTAACACGAGTCGCTGAATTCACCACTAAACGGTAGTATTCATCATTGAAGAAGTAAACGATAAGGTCATCAATAACCCCACCATCTTGTTGTAACATTCCGGTATATAGAGCTTTACCAGAAACAGTTAATTTTGCCACGTCATTGGCAAGTAAATAACGTAAGAACGACTTAGCGTCGGCGCCTTTGATATCAACGATGGTCATGTGTGACACATCGAACATACCCGCATCTTCGCGTACAGCATTATGTTCAGCAATCTGGGAACCGTAATTGATTGGCATATCCCAACCATGAAAGTCCACCATTTTTGCCCCTGCTTCTACGTGCTTCGGGAACAGTACTGTTTGTTGAGCCATTCTATAATTCCTTTAATTGACAGTTATTAATCAAGACTTTGGGATCAAGTAAAATTGCTTTCTTGCTTTTATATTAAAGCGTCATGTAAAACCTATTACATGATAATTATTCGATTATACCCTTAGAAAGCATCTGTTAAAATTATTTAAGGGATAGAAAATCTAATGCTTAATCAAATGATAATGCACGCAAGGCTAACACTTTAATAGAGTAAAAAGTTATTACAGGATGGCAATGACGTCATAGATCACAAAAAAACTAACCAAGGCAGCTTGTTTTACCAAGTTCTAGCTATATTGACAATTATTAAACTGTTAGAATATGGAGTAGCAGCAGCCTTGGCATTAGCATAACTAATGAAAACAGGGTGTTTACATTAGTTATACTCATCGTTAACATCATAGTGCAAGGTTGATTAATTGCACTATTTAACGATTATGCCTGATTTACTTAGGAAGTACTGTTTAATTTAGCCAGCTCAGGTAACTCACCGTCCAACCCCATGGCACGTTTAATGAAGGTTTGCTTTAGCCCAGGTAATGTATTAGATAAAGTTAAGCCAATATCACGGAAAATACGCTTCGCTGGATGACCACCACTAAATAAACGCTTTAACCCTTCCATACTTGAGATCATCACCGCAGCTTCGGCTTTACGCCAGCGTTCGAATTTACGCAAGTTAGCATGAGTACCGAGATCTTTATTGGCATGGTGATTTTCTAATACACATTGCGCCAGACTTGCTGCATCTAACAAACCAAGGTTAACACCCTGCCCTGCTAATGGATGAATGGTATGAGCAGCGTCACCAATTAATGCGACTCGGTCAGCTGCAAAACTACGGGCATAACGCATTTTAAGTGGGAATGCCTGACGTTGACCTTCAACTTTACATAGCCCTAAACGGCCATCAAACGCCACGGTCAGTTGTTTATTGAATTCGGTTTCGTCCATTGCCAACAATTCTGTGGCACGCTCTGGCGGTAGTGACCAAACGATCGAACACAGATCCGGTTGCCATAACGGTAAAAACGCTAACGGTCCTTCTGGATTAAAGATCTGACGGGCGCAAGCTTGATGCGGTTCAACAGTGCGAATATTGGCAACGATAGCATGGTGATTATAATCCCATGTCGTCAGCGGAATATTCACTTGTGCACGCGTCCATGAGTTGGCACCATCGGCACCCACAATCAGCTTCGCGTATACAGGTTCTTGATCTTCTAAGGTTAACCAAGCTGCATCATTAGCACGACTTAATTTACGAATTCGAGTACCCGTTAATAAGGTAATGTTGCTGGCTTTTTCAATTTGCTCTAGCAGTGCTAATTGTATCACTTTGTTTTCAACTAAATGACCTAAGGTATCTGTCATTAGCGCATCACCGTCAAAATCGATCTGGCCAAAGCCGTTACGATCCCAGACTTGCATGGCGTTATACGCTTGATGCCGGCGACTTTCGATACCCGCCCATGCATCTAAATTTTGTAATATGTTTTGGCTTGCGCGGCTTAGCGCACTGACGCGTAATTCAGGAGATTCACCTAATTCGCGCTCAAGTTCATTACCTTCGATAACCACAACCTTAAGGGTGGTTTCCTTCAATGCTGCAGCAAAAGCAAGACCAACCATGCCACCGCCAACAACCGCAATATCATAAGATTGCATATAACATCCTAATCCTAATCTTTTAAAATAACTTGAACGCACCAAGTGCTTGACGTGCTAATGCGCGTTTATATTCTGGTTTATAACCCATGGTATGCAGGGCTAAATTACGACCTGCCACCAGCGGCCCATAATTATTAGCAAACAAGGTCGCTAATGAGGTTGTCATCCAGATCGTCTTTTGATGATCGCCTTGACGCTTGTGCCAGTAACCTTTGGTTACGGCTTGATCGCCCACGTCTTGATCGGCTAAAAATGCTTGTTCTATTTGATGATGTAACACAGCAACGTCACGTAACCCAAGGTTATAACCTTGACCCGCAATCGGGTGTAATGCATGTGCTGCGTTACCAACCACGATACTACGATGTTGGGTTGGCTCTAGCGCTTCAGTTAATAACAACGGGTATGAAAAACGTTGACCAGTTTTAGTAAACTTGCCTAAGCGATAGCCAAAACGCTGCTGTAAACGTAATAAAAATGCATCATCACTCAATGCCATTATCGCATCTACTTCGTCACTGCGCACTGACCAGACTAACGAACTGCGTTGTTCTGTCATAGGTAATAGTGCCAACGGTCCGGTGTCAGTAAAACGTTCGTAAGCTTTACCTTCATGAGGTTTACTCAGACTCACATTAGCAATAATCGCAGTTTGCTCAAAATCGGTCACTTCAACTGGCACATTGGTTAATTGACGAACCATTGAATTGTTACCATCGGCACCGACTAATAACTTACAGCGTATTTTCTGGCCGTCATCGAGGGTAAGAGCGGTATGACCTACTTGACGGTCAAGGCCAACTAACTGATTTGGACAATACCAATTGATGTTCTTAATCTCGGCAAGATCTTGTTGGAATATATGCCCTGCTGTTTGCAGTTCAATCACTTGCCCTAATGCAGGTAAATTGTATTCACTGTGATCAATGCGGGTGATCCCCCAGTGACCTCGATCAGACACATGAATGTGTTTAATCGCCGTGGCGGTCGGTGCGATCTTATCCCACAAGTTGAACTGGGTTAAGATCTTCTGTGAACCGTAAGATAATGCAATCACACGCGCATCAAACCCGGGATGATTACAGGTCGTTGGTGGATTAGCATCAATTAAGGCTATCGATAATTGACGGCCATCTTCGCGTTTTATTTGGCTTACGGCGTGTGCAAGTGTCGCACCGACCATACCGGCACCAACAATTGCAATATCATATTCAACCACTGACATTTTGATCCTAACAAGTTATTGAAATTAAAAAACGATAACACTATACAAAAGCCAACGACGACCAACAACACGAATGATAAAACTTAACTCTTTATGACAGCATTAGCAGCTATCCTTCGAATCTGGTTTCTATTGGTAAATAAGCTAAAAAGCCTTGTTGTAAGTGATCAAACTGCGCTTTGCCCACCAGTATTTCGGTTGAGTTTAACGCTTGTGTCATCTCTGGTTCTGCGGCGATCGCTTCTTCGACACCGGCTTTAGCCGCTAATAATGTCCACGCGTACGCCTTTAATTTATCGGGTTCAACACCTTCACCGCGATAATACATGACCGCAATGTTCTGCCATGCTTGGGTATAGCCTTGTTCAGCGGCTTTTTGATACCAATCAAATGCGGCGATATGATCTTTAAAACAACCCGAACCCTGATCCAGCATACTGGCCAAATTATATTGCGCTTGTACCAAGCCTAATTTTGCGGCTTGCTCAAAATAACTGAACGCCAGCACTGCATTCGGCTTACCCAGCTGGCCTTGTAATTGTAGCAATGCCAAATTAAACAGCGACTCAGGGTGCTGACAATCTGCAGCACGTTGATAACAGCTTACCGCTTGACGCAAATAAGTTTGTTGACCATCACCTTGTTCATATTGCAACGCCAATAAATACAAAGCTGTCACCACACCTTCATCGGCTTGTGCACGACAAAATTCAAACGCTTGTTGTGGATCCGTATAGGCATAATAAGTTTGACTAAACTGGGTATTACGTTGCGCATGCTGTTCGCGAGTAAAAGCCGCTTCTGGCCAAACGATAGACGCTGTAGAGGCGCTCGACTTACTACCTAACTTGGCTGTTAATTTGTTTATTAAAGACATAAAACATTCCTTGTCCTATCTATTTAGCTACAACGACAAACGGTAGCTAGCCTCGTTATAACCTTTGTTATAACAAATATCCTTTTAGGGTCGCTTGCGATAAATCATCTTTTGAATAGATAACGGGATAAACCATGCCGTTATCTATTCACGTATAGCAATATTAATGTAGCACAGGCGCTGCGTTAGTATCGCCGTCACTTAATTCGTTAAAACAATAATTTGCGCCCATACGTACGTATTCTACGATCTCATAAAATGCTTCTTCAGCTTCGTTGCTATCGTCTCCGCCATCAACGTCTAATTGCGCAATACTCGCAAAGTCAGCAATCAGTTCTTTCACGTCATCGCTGGCTTTTGTTGATGTTGAATGCACCATACCAAAACCACCAAGGAAACCTTGAAGCCATTCAGCTAATGCTTCCATGCGTGTTTCTAATGGTTGATCCATATCTGGGATCAACAATTCAAAACCTAACGTCATGTCTTTTAATGCTGCTGCACTAGCGTTATAAACCTCAGTTAATACTGGCTCCAGTGAATCTGGAATACCGAGGCCTTCGTTGATTAACTCATCAAACGGTGCTAACCATGCTTTGTTGTCTAGCTTGATGCCACCACATAACAAACCACAAATCACACCGTGCACATCGGCAGGGTTCACTAATAAATCACTTTGTTGTAGCTGCGCGTTTACGTCAGCAAAAAGAGGAAGTTTAACTTTATCCATGCGAGGACCTTACCAATAGATTAATGTATTTAGAATAATGAGGGCTATATTAACCCAGATCAAGACCATAACCAAACGAATGCCTCTCTCGCATTGCCCAGTCCTTAACCACTTTTAACCTACTGCAACTGCGTAATCTTAGTTCTACTGTTCTTGATCATAGCATTGCAGTTCTAGCCAGCGGCCTAGTTTCAAAATATCAGTTTGTTTCGCCCGCGATTTTTTATACACAAAATAGAAGTTATCACCAGTAAGAATATCGTGCATGGGGATCCGTACAAGATTATGTAGCCGGTCCTGATCATTCATTAAGTAGTGATTAAGCAAGGTAATCCCTTGGTCATAACGTGCAGCCTCCGCCGCCATTAACATATGACTAAAATAGTTCATTTTAGCCTCTGCAGGCAGGGTAAAACCACCTAATTCACACCAACGCTGCCAGTCTTCGCCGTGTTCATCATCGGGATATACTGATTGCACCGACAACAATGGATATTGCCACAAGGCTTCAGGTAAGGGTTGATCTTGGATCTGTTGCCATAGTTTTTTACCACACACCGGATACAAACGCTCAGCATATAAAAACTGACTGACAAAATTACGCTTCGGTGGGTTCACGGTAATAAAACAATCAGCCACTTGATCACTACAATCAGGCTCATCTGCCACCATATTTAATGACAGCTCAATCTCGGGATATTGCTGGCGTAAGTTATCTAACCTTGGGATCAACCACTTTACCGCCAACGAGCTGTATAAGGCTAACCGGATCTTACCTGACTTACCTTCTCGGATCTGTTGACTGGCAGTAGAGATATTCGCCAATGATTGACTGACTTCTTCGTAATAACGCTCCCCCATATCAGTCAATGACAAGGTCCGTCCTTTACGGTTAAACATCGACTCACCGAGGTACTCTTCTAACAGACGTACCTGATGACTGACCGCGCTTTGAGTAATATTAAGTTGATCGGCCGCTTTGGAAAAACTGTTAAAACGGGCTACCGCTTCAAAACATTGTAACGCACGTAACGGGGGAAGTTTCACTATTAGCTGAGCTCATACTAAAAATATATTTATCATTATACTTCATCTCAGGTTTTGGAATATGCTAGCTACATCACACTTTTATCTTTCAACTAACCAGCCATGTTTGCTGCTTATGTTGCTATTTATGCTTTTTATTACTTTATATTTGTATAGTTGGAATTCACCATGCCTAAAATGTCTGTCGGTTTAGCAATGACCTTGCTCATTATTGGTAACATTGTTGCCGTTTTTTCTGATGCCTTAATTAAGACGTTATCAGAAGATACGGCCGTGTATCAATTTGTGTTTTTCCGACAACTGACAGCCGTACTGCTACTTATCCCATTTTGTTTAAAAAGCAGCAGAGAGAGTCTAATTGATGGGCTTAAGTGGCATGCTGTACGTGGTCATATTTGGTTGCTTGGTGCGATCTTTATGGTTTACGCCATCAGTGCAATGCCATTAGCCACCGCAAATGCGATCTTTTATGCCGCGCCACTAATCATGTTGCCAATGGCGATGTTATGGTTTCAAGAAAAATTATCCATGCATTCTATTGCTGCGGCTGTTTTGGGCTTTATTGGTGTGTTAATTGTTATCCGCCCAACAGAAATTGATTGGGCTGCAACAGCGGCAATCGTGGTGGCATTTACCCTCGCAGCAAATAATTTATTGATCCGTAAACTACCAAAACATCAGACTGTGTTTCAAACCCTGTTACTGACTAATTTAGTGGGGATGCCAGCATCATTAGGATTAGCTGTATGGGAAGGCAAACCGTGGGATTTTACCCCATTACTAACGGCTGCAGGTTCCACCTCATTTATCCTTATCTACGCAGGTTTTTGTGTAGTGGCTTATCGTTCTGGCGATGCAAGCAAAATTGCCAGTGCCGAATACAGTGGTTTAATCGGAGCAGTAGTTGTAGGCCTAATCTGGTTTGATGAAATTCCAGATATCGGTATGGCGATTGGGACAGCCTTTATTATTTTACCTTTATTGTGGCTAGCAAAAGTCGAAGCGAAAAATAAACGCTTAGAAAAACAACCAGAATCTCAATGTACATAATACCAATCAACATAAATAGATGATCATATAGAGAATAATTTAAGGAGGACTTAAAATGTCACACAATAAGGCACACCAGATTACTCATCCAGCTCTGATTATTGTCGGTATTTTACTTATTGCCAGTAACCTTCGAGGCCCAATAACAGGTATTGGACCAATTTTAACATATATCTCTGACAACCTTTCTCTATCTGCTACACAAGCAGGCATGCTTACTACATTACCTCTACTTGCTTTTGCTATTTTTTCACCTCTGTCATCTGTATTAGCACGCAAGATTGGACTTGAACAATCGCTCATGTTTGCATTACTCGCCATCACTATCGGTATTTTTATTCGCTCTGTCGGATCAATATACTCCCTATACTTAGGCACTTGTATCATAGGTATAGGTATTGCAATTGGGAACGTACTTTTACCCAGCTTGCTAAAACGTGATTTTCCCAGCAAAGTTCCCACATTGACCGCTATTTATGTATTAATGATGGGCATTGGTGCAACCCTCACTGCTAGTACCACGATTCCAATGTTTAACCTAGCCCATACACTTAATATTACACTGATTCCAAATTGGGCATTCGCATTAGGGACCACACTCATTCTACCCATTATCACCATGCTAATTTGGCTACCACAAATTAGCCTTCACACAAGACCGACTTCGGACATACCCGAAATCGATAGTCATAGTTATGTGTGGCAATCTGTCGCGGCTTGGCAAGTCTCTGGATTCTTGGCACTAAATTCATTTATTATGTACACCTTTATTGCTTGGTTACCGAGTATTTTGACTGATAATGGTTACTCAGAACACCAAGCAGGCTACATTCACGGTATCTTACAACTTGCATCAGCAGCA
This sequence comes from Moritella viscosa, assembly GCF_900120065.1. NCBI lineage: Bacteria > Pseudomonadati > Pseudomonadota > Gammaproteobacteria > Alteromonadales > Moritellaceae > Moritella > Moritella viscosa. Next base: position 149,556 of record NZ_FPLG01000015.1, on the reverse strand, counting down.
CCAGCTATCGTATTAATTCCACTAATGGCAAAAGTAAAAGATAAACGGACACTTAGCTTAATGATGACAGTACTGGCATTCATTGGTATTACAGGATTATTCATGGTACCGGAACATGCTGCAATCTGTGCAACATTACTTGGTTTTAGCTGCGGGGGTGGTTTTATTCTTGGATTGTCCTTTATCAGTCTACGAACTAACACCCCACATCAAGCGGCTGCATTGTCGGGGATGGCACAATGTATTGGTTATCTATTTGCAGCAACTGGGCCAGTTATTTTTGGTTCACTGCATGAAGCAACGAGTAGTTGGGATATGCCATTAATCATCACCGCAGGAATGAGTATTATATGGGCATGCTTGGCATTACTGGCCGGTAAATCAGAGATCATCTCTCAACCATCAGGCAATCACATAGTAAGTCTCAGTGAATAGCTTGACCTTTTAATTTAATATCCACTATAGTTAATTATTTACGACCGCAACACAATGCTGTGATAGCGGTCAAATTACCGCGTAAATTAGAGTAAAATAGTTAACTGCCTTGTCCACTTTTGACCTCTAAATCCCCGTATTTTATAGCGATTAATTCAAACCAATACATAAAACCAAGACTAAGCTGTTGGATTTATGGGCAACTTGATTAATCTCGATCCGGAACTTAAAATTTCAATCCGATAACCTCTTGCAATGCTTACTATTGCGAGATATAGTCAGTTCAGACGTATCAGCCAAGGCGCTTGATATAGCCCTTGTAGCCAGATAACTTAGAGTATAGCCATGAGTATAACTGCGGTTGACATTGCAATTTTGGGTCGCCACTTTAAAGTTGGTAGTCCGAGTGAAGAAGTAGATGAACTTCATAAAACAGCGGCAGTACTTAATAATAAGTTAGAAGAGATACAAGCGAAGACGAATATCAAAAATTTAGAGCATTTAGCTGTAATGGCTGCATTAAATTTTTGTCATGAACTTCGCCAAGAACGTCTGAAAACGACAGAATATACAAATACCGTAGATGATCGCATTCAACTGTTACAAGACACAATTGAACGCGCATTAATCGACAACAACGTTGATGATACACCGTCTGCAGTATAACCAAATAACCCTGGGGTGATTGGTATGCGGGTTATGTCCCTGAGCCGATAATCACACTTTATAGGCTTTCATTCCTGTTGCCATTGTGCAAGCTCAGCTCGTACTGAGAAGCCTGACGCAGCAGCTTGAATAGCCAACCTGAACCTTCTGGTTCAGGACTAAACCTTGTAGCCGCACCCTGGGGCCCTTTTCTTGTGTTAACAGCAATCTATTACCGAAACTATCCATTACCGATTTTAACCAGTATGGAATCTTGTTTATGTCTGATTTAACGCCACCGATTGCCACCACCCGAACTGAAATAAGACAACAAATACGCCAGCGCCGTCAGCAGCTTTCAACGCAGCAACAACAACAAGCCGGTACTGATCTACTTACTCAGTTTTGTCAGCACCCACATATTCAACACGCTCAGCATATTGCGATCTATTTACATAATGATGGTGAACTCGATACCCAAGCCGTGATCAACTGGTGTTGGCAACAAGGAAAACAGGTATACATCCCTATTTTACATCCGTTTAGCCACAAACAATTACTATTTACACAACTAACTGCTAGTACCCCATTAATCCAAAATAAATACGGCATTCACGAACCCCAGCTGGATGTCAGCCAAGTGATTCCTTATCTCGATTTAGATCTGGTGTGTAGTCCGTTAGTGGCTTTTGATCTAGCAGGTAACCGTTTGGGCATGGGCGGCGGTTATTACGACCGTACTTTTTCTCAACATCAGTTTGTACGTCAAGGCCAGAAACCTCCCTACGTATTGGGTTTAGCACACGATTGCCAACAACATGACAATTTACCTATCGCCCCTTGGGATATGCCAATTAAAGAAATCATTACACCTTCAAGAACCTTAGTGTTTTCTTAATCGTACGTCATTGGCATATTAGGGGAATTTAAGTATATAATCAGAGCGCAATACAAGTCGAACACAGTATCAAGCCACTCAATCATAATGGATATAACATGACTCAAGATGAATTAAAGAAAGCAGCAGGCTGGGCAGCATTAGAATATGTTGAAAAGGATAGCATCGTTGGTGTAGGTACCGGTTCAACCGTTAATCATTTTATTGATGCATTAGGTACTATTCGCGAAGACATTAAAGGGGCAGTTTCAAGTTCTATTGCCTCAACTCAGCGCTTAGAAGCACTGGGTATTGAAGTATTAGATCTAAACTCTGTCGCGCAACTTGATATTTATGTTGATGGTGCAGACGAAATTGATAGCAATAACAACATGATCAAAGGCGGTGGCGCTGCGCTAACACGTGAAAAGATCGTTGCTGCAGTAGCAAAAACATTCGTATGTATTATTGATGATACCAAAAATGTTGATGTGCTCGGCGACTTCCCACTGCCTGTTGAAGTTATCCCAATGGCGCGCTCTTACGTGGGACGTGAATTAGTGAAACTCGGCGGAGATCCAGTTTACCGTGAAGGTGTTGTGACTGATAACGGCAATATTATTCTGGATGTATATAATATGCAGATCACTGATCCGAAAGCATTAGAACTGGCAATCAATGGTTTAGTGGGCGTAGTAACAAATGGTCTATTCGCAGCTCGTGGCGCAGATGTTGTGCTAGCTGGTACGCAAGATGGCGTTAAAGTAACTAAATAATAATATGAAGCTGGTGTTACCTAACAACACCAGTTTATCTCCCCCCCCTGAAAAAACAAACCACATTATATAAGTATAACAATTAGTTATATTAAACTTTATTTTAAAAAAAAACATTTTCATAGTTCCTAAAGTATTTTTCTAAGCAAATCAAACAGCCATAAATCATAAATTAACTATTTTCTTTGATTTTCGTCACAAACATTCACTAATGAAATAAAACCTGTTACTTTAGCAATTAGTTCGATTTACAAAACAAAATTAGTGCGATTTGCGAAATATGTGATAAAGGAATTTACATGACCAACCTCTCTCTTCAGAAAGATAAGATCAAGATATTGCTTCTTGAAGGACTACATCAAAGTGCAGTCGATACGTTCACCAATGCTGGTTACACGAATATCGAATCGATTAAGACAGCATTAAGTGAAGAAGAACTGTGTGAAAAAATTAAAGATGTCCATTTTGTTGGTATTCGCTCCCGTACACATTTAAATGCAAACGTCATTGCTGCTGCAGAAAAATTAGTTGGTATTGGTTGTTTTTGTATTGGCACTAATCAGGTTGATCTTGCTGCGGCTCAAAAAGCGGCGATCCCTGTTTTTAACGCCCCATTCTCGAACACCCGTAGTGTGGCAGAATTAGTACTTGGCGAGATCCTGTTATTATTACGCGGTATCCCAGAGAAGAATGCCAAAGCACACCGTGGCGAATGGCAGAAATCAGCATCAGGCTCTTACGAAGCACGTGGCAAGCAACTGGGTATTATTGGTTATGGCCATATTGGTATTCAATTAAGTATTTTGGCCGAAAACTTAGGTCTACGTGTGAAGTATTATGACGTAGAAACCAAGCTTTCGCTGGGTAATGCCGAGCAGATAATGAGCATGGAAGACTTATTAGCGACGTCTGACATTATCTCGTTACACGTACCAGAAACACCACAAACGAAATTGATGATGGGCGAAGCTGAATTTGCACAAATGAAAGATGGTGCAATCTTCATTAATGCTTCACGCGGTACTGTGGTTGATATTGATGCACTTGCATCAGCATTAGCAAGCAAAAAAATTGCTGGCGCAGCGATCGATGTATTCCCTACCGAACCAGCATCAAATAACGATGAATTTATCTCACCGTTACGTGAATTTGATAATGTGATCCTAACACCACACGTGGGTGGTAGTACGCAGGAAGCACAAGAAAATATCGGTTATGAAGTGGCTGGTAAACTGACTAAATATTCGGATAATGGTTCAACACTGTCTGCAGTTAACTTCCCTGAAGTATCATTACCGACACATGGTGGTTCAAGCCGCCTGATGCACATTCACCATAACCAACCGGGTATCTTAAACCAGATCACCCAAGCATTTGCTGAAGAAGGTGTGAACATTTCCGGTCAATACCTACAAACTGCAGGCGATATTGGTTATGTGGTTATTGATGTTGAAAGTGACCATGCTGAACGTGGTTTAACAAAACTTAAATCAATTAGCGGTACTATCCGTTCGCGTTTATTACGCTAGATAGACCCCGCTTAACCTTCCCCTTGAAAAAGGGGGGGATTAAAAAAGCCTGTCACTTCATTACGCTGACAGGCTTTTTTTTGGGTTATTTTTGTGGATATAGCTCACCCAGTAAACCCGTGATCCATTGATGAGTCTGAGTTTGGCTTGAACGTTGATGCCATGCAGCCACCACCTCGAAACTGGGTAATGGCTCGGGTAATGCAATCTCAACTAATTTGTCATTGGGTAACATACGTGAGGGTAAAAATGCCAACACCCCCATCGCTTCAATACAATCTGGGGCTGCCGAAAAACTGGGTAGTGACATAATAATATTACGCTGAAAACCCTTTGCCGCGAACCATTCGTCAGCAGATCCTTTTAGACTTGCCCGTGAAGGTGAAATAACCAATTGTGGCGCTGCTGCAATCTCTTTTAAACTCAGTCCCTGATATTCACTCGCCACAGCCTTAGCGGCAACACAAACATGACGCTCTTCATACAGTAGCATCGAAGGACAAGTGATCGGGATAAATGCAGGAAAGGTCAACGCTAAATCAATCTCGCCAGTGGCCATTAACTGCGTTAAATTGTCCGATTCAAAGCGGCGAATGATTATTTTTAAATGCGGAGCCTGCTGCCTAATTTGCACTAATAAAGAAGGTAAAATAACGCGCATCGCATAATCTGAGGCACTGATTTTATATACCCCATTTAATCGTTGCGGGTCGAACTCTGCTAATTCAGTTAATTCACCAATGGCCATTAAAATCTGCTGGATCTTGGGTGATAACTCCTGTGCTTTTGGAGTTGGTATAACACCGTGACTGCCACGAATAAAGAGACGATCTTGGAATATATCCCGCAGTTTTTTCAGTTGCTCACTGACCGCTTGCTGAGTGATACCGAGCTTAGCGGCAGCTTTCGTTAAGCTATGTAACTGTAATAATGCAGCAAGCACCCTTAATTGTTTTATTTCCAGCTTACTGATATCAGCCATATTTGTTTCTCATACATACTTCACTTGATTTTCATTGTACCTAAGCGGCGATATAGTTCAACTCATTAGCCACTCACGAGATAAAGACCATGATGAAAAATGACGTATTATTCACGCCGACCAAATTAGGCTCACACATTTTAAAAAACCGTATTGTAATGCCACCATTAACACGTTCGCGCAGTACACAGCCGGACAATATCCCGAATGAATTAATGGCTAAGTATTACACTCAGCGCGCTTCCGCGGGGTTTATGATCACCGAAGGTACTCAGATAGAACCTCGTGGTCAAGGTTACGCATGGACACCAGGGATCTACTCTGATGCACAGGTTGAAGGTTGGAAAAAAGTAACCAAATCAGTGCATGATGCAGGCGGTATTATCTTTGCTCAGCTGTGGCACGTAGGCCGCGTTTCACATACAAGTTTACAACCCGATGGCGCAGCTCCCGTCGCACCATCTGCCATTCTAGCGGATACCGTGAAAGTATTTATTGAGACTGCACCAGGTGAAGGTGCATTGGCAGACCCAAGTATGCCACGTGAGCTATCAACCGCAGAAGTAAAAGAACTTGTCACCCTGTATGCGCAAGCTGCGAATAATGCCATGAAAGCAGGTTTTGATGGTGTTGAATTACATTGTGCTAACGGTTATTTAGTAAATCAATTTATCTCAGAACACAGTAATCAACGGTCCGACGAGTACGGTGGTAGTTTAGAAAACCGTTTACGCTTCTTAAAAGAAATCACTCAGGCAGTAGCCGATGAAGTTGGGAAAGAAAATGTCGGCGTTCGATTTGCACCACTGTTTGCAACCACTGACGATGTACGCGTTTATCTAGGTTTAGTTGAAGATAATCCACATGAGACATATATTGAAGCAGTTAAAACAATCGAAAATATCGGGATTGGTTACCTGTCATTAGCAGAAGCAGATTGGGATAATGCACCTGATTTACCTGATGCTTTCTATCAAAATGTACGTGAGACTTTCTCTGGCACTATCATGTATGCGGGTAAATACTCGGTAGAAAAAGCCAAGCATATTCTTAATTTAGGCTACGGTGATATATTTGGTTTTGGTCGTCCGTTTATTGCCAATCCAGATTTGCCCGCTCGTATTAAGAATAATTGGGCATTCAATGACGTTGATCCTGCAACGATGTACGGTGGTACAGAAGTGGGCTACGCGGATTACACTGAATACTTAGGTTAATCAGAGTTCCTGAAATAAGTTGACACTTATTTTATCTAAAACGCCCGGTGTATCACATCGGGTGCTTTAGAAAGAACTTAAGTTTGGCTTAGCTGCTCGATAACATCTTGCTGATGTTGATGCCATTGCGATAACAAATACATCGAACAAATTTGCAGTACTAGCGCACCAGGTAATACCAACACTGTTTCGAAGATACCAGCTATAACAAAGCTCACTAATGCGATAGCGCCGTTTAACAACGCATACGGTAATTGTGTACGGAAATGCTCAAACTGATCACAACCAGCCCCAGTTGATGACAGAATGGTTGTCTCAGAAACTGGTGAGCAATGGTCACCAAACAAACCACCAGATAATACCGCGCCAATACTGATATATAACGGCGCATCAATTGCTACCGCAGTCGGGATCACTAGCGGCATCATGATCGCAAATGTCCCCCACGATGAACCCGTTGCAAACGAAATAATAGCCGCTAATAAAAAGGTAACGGCAGGAAGTAGCCAACTAGGAAAACCACCCAAAGCCTGCTCTGCAATATATGCCGCTGTGCCTAAATCTTTACCAATGCCACTCAATGCCCACGCTAAGACAAGAATAATGGCAACTTGCATCATATTACCCATACCTTTTAAATATACGGCAATACCATCTGTTAAATTACGCACGCCGTATACAGCCATTAAGATTAGTAATGTGATCGCAGCAAAAAAGTACGAACTTGATAACGCAGCACGGAATGCAGAACCCGATACTTTTTCAAATGGGAAACCTAATGGACCTAGCATGCTAATCAAGACAACCGCCATGACTAATAGCGGAGCCCATACAAATGAAGGCTTAGCATTTTTATGGGTAAAGGCTTCCAATGTATCTTGGCTTTTCCCTGTAAATAAGCCTTTTTTGGCTTGTGCTTCCGCTTCTGCCATTGGGCCAAAATCAAGATTTTTAATCGCCACTAATGGCACAATGAAAATAGCTAAAAATGCATAGAACTGAAATGGAATGGCGTTAATAAATGCTTGCCAATCAGAAGTCTCTAACGAGAGAGCCGTGAATTCCTTTTGGATCAGCCCCATGATATACACCCCCCATCCGATAAATGGGATCAGAATAGCCACGGGCGATGACGTTGAATCAATAATGAATGCTAATTTTTGACGCGACAGTTTTAATTTATCAAACATAGGACGAAACACAGGACCAACAATAAGCGGCGTCCCCAGATCAGAGAAAAAGATAAAAATACCACCGAACCAAGCAGAGAGCTGTGCTTTACACTTTGTACTGATCCAGTGCGTGACCTTTTGAGCAAAAGCTTGCCCACCACCCGACTGCTCCATCAAGGCAACAAAACCACCGATGAAAACTAATAGCACTAACACACCGGCATTATAGCCATCTGTTAACTGTGGGACTAAATGATCTTTGACCAAAATGCCAAGCGAGTCTAATGGCTGCAATCCATTAAGCATAAACACACCAGTTAGCACACCCGCAAATAATCCAATCACGACATTACGCGTAGAGAGCGATAATACTAATGTAATGATAATAGGCAGCAGTGAGCTAATATCTGTTTGTTCCATTTCGTTATCCTTCCTTAAACACGCGGTCACACGGCACACGATTAAATTAATTATTCACATATACCGAATATACATTCACGATCACATTTTTCATAGTCAAACACAAAATTTAATAATTAAAAATAAAAAAAATAAAAAATAATTATAAACGATTGGAATTCATATCTAAAAATTGAATAAGTAAAGAATATAATGTTATGCACATTGCTAATAACAACTGACAATATTGATATAAGTGCATAATAAGTCAGGGATTGCATTAAATAAGATGAAGGCAAGAATTACAGATAAAAAAATACCGCTCACCTTGTGAGCGGTATTTTCAATAACAGCTATTAGCTACGTTAATCGTAATCGATTACAGCATGCTAGCGCTATTTAGGTCTATAGAACGTCTACACTGTTTAGATCTTTGTGTGCTTGTTCTAAACGAGCAACTAGACTTGTTTGACCAGCGCGTAACCATACGCGTGGATCATAGTGTTTTTTGTTTGGAGCATCTGCGCCAGTTGGGTTACCAATTTGACCTTGAAGGAATTCTTTTTTACCTTCGTAATAGTTCTTGATACCGTCCCAAGTTGCCCACTGTGTATCAGTATCGATGTTCATTTTGATAACACCGTAACCGATTGACTCTTGGATTTCAGCTTCACTTGAACCAGAACCACCGTGGAATACGAAGTTTAGAGAGTTAGCAGGAAGGCCGAATTTCTCTGAACAGTATGCTTGTGAATCACGTAGGATCGTTGGCGTAAGTACAACGTTACCAGGCTTGTATACACCGTGTACGTTACCGAAAGATGCTGCGATAGTAAAACGTGGGCTAATTGCCGTTAGTTTTTCATAAGCGTATGCAACGTCTTCAGGTGAAGTATAAAGTTCAGATGCGTCCATATCAGAGTTATCTACGCCATCTTCTTCACCACCAGTACAACCGAGTTCAATTTCGATAGTCATGTCCATTTTAGACATACGTGCTAGGTATTCACCACATGTAGCGATGTTTTCTTCTAGTGATTCTTCAGAAAGATCTAACATGTGTGAGCTAAATAGTGGCTTACCAGTTTGTGCGAAGAACTCTTCACCCGCGTCTAGTAGTCCATCGATCCAAGGTAATAGTTTTTTCGCTGCGTGATCGGTATGGATAATAACTGGAACACCATAAGATTCAGCCATTACGTGTACGTATTTAGCACCGGCGATTGCGCCCATGATAGATGCGCCGTGACCTTCAAGACCAATACCTTTACCAGCGAAGAATGCAGCGCCACCGTGTGAGAACTGGATGATCACAGGAGATTTAGATTTTGCAGCAGCTTCTAATGTACCGTTGATTGAATCAGTGTTTACCATGTTTACAGCAGGTAGCGCGAAGTTGTTTTCTTTAGCAATCGCAAAGATTTTTTGCACGTCATCGCCTGTTACAACACCTGGTTTTACAACATCAAAGATCTTAGACATAATATTAGCCTTATTGTTTACATATTTAAGTACTGAATTATTCAGCACAAATTTTTAAAATACTTTCACCGCTACAGTTAATCTATAGCGATAGCCGTAGCAACAAAACAACGATTAGTTATTCATCATTCGTTGCTAATTGTTAGTTATGCGTTTTTCGCACGTTCTTCTAACATAGCGACTGCTGGTAGTACTTTACCTTCTACAAATTCAAGGAACGCGCCGCCACCAGTAGAGATATAAGAAATACCATCAGCCAGACCGAATTGATCAATAGCTGCGAGTGTGTCACCGCCACCAGCGATAGAGAATGCATCGCTTTCTGCAATCGCACGACCGATGATTTCAGTACCTTTAGCGAAGTTAGCAAATTCAAATACGCCAACTGGACCATTCCAAATAATTGTTTTCGCCGACTTGATCATCTCAGCAAGTTGATTTGCAGAATCAGGACCTAGATCGAAGATCATATCGTCATCACTGACTTCTGATGCTGGTTTCAATGTTGCTTCAGCCGTTTCAGAGAACTCGCTAGCAACTAATACGTCAGTTGCTACTGGAATCTCACATTTCGCCATTAATGCTTTTGCTGTATCAATTAGATCATGCTCACATAGTGATTTACCTACGTTGTGACCTTGCGCTGCGATAAATGTATTCGCAATACCGCCACCAACAACAAGCTGATCAGCAATTGTTGATAATGAATCAAGTACCGTTAATTTAGTTGATACTTTAGAACCACCGACAATAGCGAGGAATGGACGCGCTGGTTTGTCCATTGCTTTACCCAGTGCTTCAAGTTCTGCAGAAAGTAGCGGACCAGAACAAGCGATTGGTGCAAACATACCAACACCGTGTGTTGATGCTTGTGCACGATGAGCAGTACCAAATGCGTCCATTACGAATACGTCACATAGATTTGCGTATGCTTTTGATAATACGTCTTCGTTTTTCTTTTCGCCTTTATTAAAACGAACGTTTTCTAGTACAACTAATTCACCTGCGTTTAATTCTAAACCGTCTAGGTAATCACGTGCTAGAACAACGTTATTTTCTAGTGCTTCTTTAAGGTAGTCCACAACAGGTTCTAATGAAAACTCTTGAGAGAATTCACCTTCCGTTGGACGACCAAGGTGTGATGTAACCATCACTTTTGCGCCAGCTGCTAATGCAAGTTTGATTGTTGGTAATGAGGCACGGATACGCGCGTCAGATGTTACTTTGCCATTTTTAACTGGTACGTTTAAATCTGCACGAATTAATACACGTTGACCTGCAAGATCAAGATCTGTCATTTTAATAATATTCATCGTTCAATCCTTAAAGCTATCAATTTTATAAAATTTATTTCAATCTATTTTTCGCTAGCGTAGCGATGTAATAAGTCGTATCAAGTAGACGGTTAGCAAAGCCCCATTCGTTGTCACACCAGGCTAATAATTTCACCAAATGTCCATCGCTGACCCGTGTTTGGGTACCATCAATAATGCTAGAGCGCGGGTCATGGTTAAAGTCTATTGATACCAGCGGAGCCTCGGTATAACCCAAGATCCCTTTTAGTTCAGTTTCTGCGGCAGCGTGTAAACAATTGTTAATATCTTCAATTGTGACTTCTTTGCTCACCGTGATACTTAAGTCCATTGCAGTGACGTTTAAGGTAGGAACCCGAACGGCAATGGCTTCAAATTTATTCGCGAACTTAGGTAAAATACGTTCAATCCCTGCTGCTAATTTTGTGTCAACCGGAATAATAGAATGACTTGCAGCACGTGTGCGACGTAAATCCGAATGATAAGAATCGATTACAGGTTGATCATTCATTGCTGAGTGAATAGTAGTGATCGTGCCGCATTTAATATCAAATGCACTATCAAGAGCATTGATCACTGGCACCATACAGTTAGTGGTACAAGACGCACCAGAAATAAATGTCTCAGCACCCGTTAGCTGCTCATGGTTAACGCCAAACACAACCGTGGCATCAACATCCGAACTCGCAGGATGGGAAAAAATAACTTTTTTAGCGCCGGCAGCAATATGTGCTTCAGCATCCGCTTTAGTGCCATATATACCCGTACAATCAAGCACGATATCAATGTCATGTTCCAGCCAAGGTAAATCAACCAGTTCTGGGTGACGCACTAAATGAATACAATCATTTTCAATTTGTAATAGGTTATCGCCCAGTTGTACTGAGAATGGAAAACGGCCATGTGTTGAGTCATATTGAGTTAAATGTACTATCGCTTCAGGAGCCGCGAGTTCGTTAATCACAACGATCTTAATTTCGTCCTGACGGTTACTTTCATACAACGCTCGGACAACACTACGTCCAATTCGTCCATAACCATTAATGGCAACTCTAACAGACATAATAGGGGGGAATACCTAGTAACAAAAAACGATCTTCATTGTAGATTAAAATGAGGCAGAAGCGAATAAGCAGGAGTAGGAAATGTTTATAAATTTCAGGAAAGCATGATCCCGACCACAAATTTTCGTAATAAAACAACATTTCGACGTTTTCATCCGAAATGTTGCATTATTTCGTAATTAAGTACGTAATTAAGCGATCTCTCGGTTTCGAATTAACCCTTCTTGCATTGTGGTTGCGACCATTTTTCCATCGCGAGTAAAGAAACGTCCACGAACTAGACCACGAGAACCTGACGCGGTTGAACTGTCTACCGCATATAATAACCAGTCATCCATACGAAAGTCGCGGTGAAACCACATTGAATGATCAATAGTCACCACCTGCATATTCGGACTCATAAAGCCCTTACCGTGTGGTTGTAATGCGGTTGGCAAAAAACAGAAATCAGATGCGTAAGCAAGTAAATATTTATGAATACGTGCATCGTCTGGCATTTGCCCATTGGCTTTAAACCAAATATACCGCTCTGGTGCAGACTTCTCTTCATTAAGTGGATCAAGATAATTAACTGGACGCATTTCAATTGGCCTTTCACAAACAAACTTGGCACAAATATCATCAGGCAATTCATCACGTAGCGATAATACATGGTCTTGTTCTGAAAGCAGGTCTTCCGGTGGCGGCACATCCGGCATAACATCTTGATGATCGTAACCTTCACGTTCAATCTGATAAGACGCCGTCATGTAGAATATAGCTTGGCCATTTTGGATCGCTCGAATACGGCGTGTGGTAATGGAGCCGCCATCACGAATATTTTCTACTTCATAAACAATCGGCTTTTTAACATCGCCAGCACGCAGGAAATAAGAGTGGAAGGAGTGCACTTTACGATCAGCTGAAACGGTTTCTTTTGCTGCCGATAATGCTTGACCCATTACTTGACCACCAAATACAGCGCCAAATCCTAAATCTTGGCTCTGACCACGGTAAATCCCTTCTTCAATGGTTTCTAACGTTAGCTGTCCAAGCAGATCTTTTAATACCTTACCCATAAATACCTTTTTTGAATTCAGGTTGTTATTTTAGAACGAAAGAGCAAAGCTACCCCTGTTATAGAAGATATTCAAGTGATAATTACAGTTATTGCAGGGGCAGAATTAGAGATTCTGTTATTAAATAGGCGCTTACAGCCAAAAAAAATACCTTGCTCCGATGCCATTAACAACAACATCAAAACAAGGTATCTTCACAAATGTGAGAATGCGTGATTTAAGGCTAGACTACGCCATCAAAAATGCACGTAATGCCACAAAGTCATTTGCCATATCAACAGATAAGTTTGGCTTATCTGCACAATCAGCAAGTTCTTGTGGCAAGCCAATATCGCGACCTAGAATCTCTTCAACTGATTCTTTGAACTTCGCAGGGTGCGCTGTACATAGGAATAAACCGAATTCATCTTCGCTCAGCTGTGCACTTAAACGGTCATATGCAATCGCACCATGCGGTTCACATAGATAACTTTGTTCATCTAACGCCACAACAGCTTGTTTAGTATCTTCGTCAGATAAGAAATCAGATGCGAGTTCAGACAAGTCCCAACCTTTAACACGAGCCAGTTCTTCGATACGTGGCCAGTTACTTGGTACACTCACATCCATCGCATTGGATAAGGTTGCTTGCGTTGCTTTTGGATCCCACTTACCGCTTTCTAAATAACGCGGTACAGTGTCATTAATATTCGTTGCTGCAATAAAACGCTTAACTGGTAAGCCTAATGTTTTTGCTAATAAGCCAGCAGTCAGGTTACCAAAGTTACCACTTGGTACAGACACCACCGTTTGTGCACGCTGCGCTTTTGGTAGTTGTGCGAATGCTTCGAAGTAATAACAGATTTGTGCCATTAGACGACTAATATTAATTGAGTTAGCTGAGTTAAGACCGATTGCCTGACGCAGCTCTGCATCATCAAAAGAACGCTTCATTAATGCCTGACATGCATCAAAGTCACCATCAATCGCAATAGTGCGGATATTACCACCGAGCGTACAGAACATCTGTTCTTGCAAGAAGCTGATCTTACCTTTTGGATACATGACTACAACTTCGATATTTTCAATACCGTAGAAAGCATGTGCAACGGCAGCACCAGTATCGCCTGATGTTGCTGTTAAAATCGTAATTTTTTCACCTGTAGTCAGGCGTGATAGACACTGCGCCATGAAACGGCCGCCAAAGTCTTTAAACGCAAGAGTTGGACCGTGAAATAATTCTAATGCACTGATCTTATCGCTAATTTTTGTGACTGGCGCAGGAAAGTTAAACGCACTTGCAATAATGTCATGTAATTCTTGCTCGCTAAATTCATCACCGATCAGTGATTGTAAAATAACGCGACTACGATCAACTAGGTTCATCTCTAGTAAAGCATCAATATCGTCTATCGGATTAATTTCGCTCGGAAAGAACAAACCTTGGTTTTTACCCATACCTTGTTTTACTGCTTGTGCAAAGCTAACTGTCTCTGCGTGATCTTTAATACTGTATAATTTCATTGTTGTTCATTCCCTAAAACATTATTTGTGCACCTGCGTGATAACTATGACCTTAACATAATAAGAACATATAACCCTAGTGCCTAGGGTTCAACAATCACCACGCAGTATTTTTATATTTCTATAATTACAATTCTGTACCCACAACACGTGCGCCTTGTTTATCCAGTTTACAGATATGGCTGAAACCATCTCCGTTTTGGATAAAGTTAGCGTCTAACCAAGATTTTAGTTTTTCAGCTTGTGCTAAGTCCGTCATCACGTTAAATACCGTAGGGCCTGAGCCTGAGATACCCGTTGCTAATGCGCCTAGTTCTTTAGCGTAGTCACGCACTTCGTCAAATTTAGGAATAAGCTGTGAACGATATGGTTCTGCAATCACATCTTTCAACATCGCAGCTGCCAAGTCTTGTTGCTTGCTGTAACAAGCATGGATAAATCCAGCTAAGTGACGACCATAAGTTAAACAATCACTACGGCTGTACTCTGTTGGTAAGATGTCACGCGCAGCAGCTGTTGAAATGCTAATGCCCGGATAAGCTACCACCCAGTACCATTCATCGAAACAAGGCACAGATTGACTCACGACCCCATTTTCGCCCAGCATTAATTGCATACCACCTAATGCACAAGGCGCGACATTATCATAATGTACGCTACCACTAATTTTACCTTCAAGTTCACCCATTAATAACACCATTTCGTGTTCATCAAGGGTGTTATCATGAAATTCATTCAGTGCTTCTAGTCCTGCGACAATTGACGCCGCACTTGATCCTAGACCACTACCAATCGGTAAGTTTTTTTCTAATTCCATGGCAATATTTTTGATCTTAAAACCACGTTTTTCTAACGCGGCGGCATAACCAAGATAACAATCATAGATGATATTTTCACGGTAATCATCAGGTAATTTATGCTTAAAACGACCACTAGAGGCTAGGCTAAATGCCGAATCTGCATCGGTAATAAATACTTTATCGCCGATGAGCGAACCATCAATCGGAGCAATCGGGAAACCTAATGCATCAAAACCTGCACTTACATTAGCTACCGATGCCGGTGCGAATACAACTATACTCATGGTTAAACCTCTTGCTTCCAATTAAGGGTACGTAATACATCGGCAAATACGCCTGCTGCAGTCACTTCTGAACCAGCACCATAACCACGTAACACCATTGGGATTGGCTGATAATAACGGCTATAAAATGCCAATGCATTCTCACCATCTTTTACTTTATTCAACGGATCTGATTCTGGTACTGCCGCAATAGATACTTTACATTTACCGTCTTCAATCTGACCGATATAACGTAAAACTTTACCCTCTTCAGCAGCCGTAGCTTGTAAATCAGCAAAGTACGCATCTGCTTTTGGTAGGTTAGCCATAAATTCTTCATTAGTGCCCGTTGCGTCAAAATCAGCAGGTATTGCTTCTTCAACTTCAACTTGGTCTAAGGTTAAATCCATGCCTGCTTCACGTGCAATAATCAATAATTTACGTGCGATATCCATGCCGCTTAAATCTTCACGTGGGTCCGGTTCTGTAAAGCCATTGTCACGTGCTTGTGCCGTTGCTTTCGAGAAGCTCATACCTTCATCTAATTTACCAAAGATGTATGACATAGAACCAGACAGAATACCGTTGAAGCGTACGAGTTCATCACCCGCGCTTAATAGATTCTGCAGATTTTCAATCACAGGTAGACCAGCACCTACATTAGTATCGTATAAGAAACGACGGCGGGTTTTTAATGCCGTTAAACGCAGTTCATGGTAATAATCCATACTCATGGTATTGGCTTTTTTGTTCGCCGCAACAACGTGGAAACCACTCCCCAAAAAGTCAACATATTGACTAGCAAGATTATCATTACTTGTACAATCAACAATCACCGGGTTAATGATATGGCTGTTTTTAACCAAATCTTCCAGTGCTGCTAGTGAGAACTCTGTATCACTGACAGCAAGATCATCAGCCCAATGTGTTAATGATAACCCTTCTGAGTCGAGTAACATTTGGCGGCTGTTAGCAATACCGCAGACACGGAGCTCAATATGACGTTCTGCTAAAAACTCTTTTTGACGTTTGATTTGTTCGACTAATGCCGCGCCCACACCACCGCACCCTAATAAGAAAAGGTCGATGTATTGTTGTTTACCAAAGAAAATATTGTGTGATGCTTTAATCGCTTCATTGGCTTTGCTTTCATCAATAACCGCAGAAATAGAACGTTCTGATGAACCTTGTGCAATGGCAACAAGATTCACTGATGCTTGTGCTAATGCCATAAAGAAACGTGCAGCAATACCGTTGGCTTTACGCATGCCATCACCAACCAGCGATACAATCGCTAAACCATCACGCATTTCGATAGGTTCGAGTAACTGATTACTGATCTCTAAAGTAAATTCGTTATTCAGTGCCAGTTTCGCTTTACCTGCATCATAACTGTGGATACAGAAGCTAACACTGTATTCTGATGATGATTGCGTGATAAGGGCAATGGATACACCAGCGCGTGATACTGTTTCAAAAATACGACCAGCCATGCCAACCATACCTTTCATACCCGGACCGGAAACGTTAATCATGGTCATGCCACTAAGCTCTGATAATGATTTAACTTCGGCTTGGGTTTTTGACATTAATCCGCCGATTAAAGTGCCTTCACCTTCTGGATTTTTAGTATTCTTAATCAAACAAGGAATGTGGTGCAGAGCAATCGGTGCAATCGTTTTTGGATGTAGTACTTTCGCGCCAAAATAAGACAATTCCATTGCTTCTGGGTAGCTTAATGTTTTAAGTAATTTAGCGTCTTTTACTAAGCGTGGGTCACAAGCGTAAACACCGTCTACGTCAGTCCATATTTCACAGCAGTCAGCATACAGACACGCCGCTAATACCGCAGCAGAATAATCAGAACCATTACGGCCAAGTACAACTGTATTGCCCTGTTCATCACCCGCTGTGAAGCCAGGCATTAAATAGATATGGTCAGTCTTAATTGGATTTTGTTCAAAACGAGCACGAGAAGCCTCAATATCCACAGTGGCTTCTAGTACACTGCCCTTTCCTACTAGCTTGTCTTGCGGAATAATCACTTCAACTTTAAATCCGCGGGCTAATAACAGTTGCTCCATACAAACAATGCTAAGCTTTTCACCGGTACTTAAGATCTTTGCTTCAATGTTTTCTGGGCATTGCGATAATAATTTAACACCATATAAGTATTCTCTTAATGTCGCTAATGATGTTGTTACCTGCGTTAATGCAACTACATCATTAAAATTAGGGTATTGAACTTTTAGACCTTCAACAAGCGCCTTAAAGATCCCTTCGATTTCTTCCAGTGATGACTCCGCATCAAGGCCACGAACTGTTTGTTGCACAGCTGCAACCAAATTATTGGTCACTTTTGCTGGCGCAGATAACACCAATGCTACCTGTGATTGCTCAATCTTACTCACAGAGATATCTGCTGCACAGGAAAATCGCTCGGCGTTTGCCAATGATGTTCCACCAAATTTTAAAACTCGCATCCTTTGCTCCTTGTAGATACAAAAAAGCCCGTTCCAAATGGTAACGGGCTTTTTTATCATTTCTGTCTTAGCCCTACGTATCATCCCACCGTTGTAATAACAGTGTTAATAATCGTGGTGGTAATGAACGCTAAGCAATAAGTCATAATAATATTTAATAAATCTGTTAATAATTTCAATACCTATAGCAATATCAAAAAATGAGAACCAAATCAAGTTTAATATAAATTTAGTTGTTTCACTCCACATCGATAAAAGCATTTAAACATGTTGAAATAATGTTTAAAGATTGCGATATTTAAGCCTGTCTTAAGTCCAAGGGTTTGTTGTATGGAAAAAGTTTTAGAAGCACAAATAGCGGGTTCGTTATTAGAATCATTTGATGCTTTTTATAGCCGATTTTTAGAAGTCACGCGTGGTGCCAAATTACGTTTTGAAAACGCGGATTGGCATGGTGTGCAAATAGCCGCTAAAAAACGTATTAGCCTTTATGATTACCATGTCGGTAAGACAGCTCAGAAAATGCAAGATCTTGCGGCTGAAACAGAAGCGAATAAAGTATTCCTGCAAGGGATTAAGCGGGAGTACGAAGCGCTATTACAGCATTACCCAAATTTTGAAATTGCCGAAAGTTTCTTTAACTCTGTTTATCGCCGTGTCTTTAAACATACCAATATATATAAAGAACAACTATTCATAACGAATGCTAATCGCGTTCGAGATCCTGCGTACCCGAATAATTTTTATCGTAGCTATACCCGAGGTGGAAACTTTTCGGTGATCTTACGTAAGATCATTGGTGGTTATACGTTTACGGCTCGATGGGAGAACTTGGACAGGGACCTTGCTAATGTCGTGGATTACCTTAACCAACATGCACCAAAACAACTCACCGAAGCAGAACACATTGAAGTACATATGCTTAACGAGGTGTTTTATCGCAACAAAGGGGCTTACCTTATGGGTAAGATCTTTGCAGATGGACAAATGTACCCGTTGGTATTTCCGATTTTAAATAACGAAGAAAACGAAATTTATTTAGATACAGTTATTTTTGAAAAAGAAGAAACCAGTATTTTATTTGGCTTTGCCCGTGCTTATTTCTTTGTTTATGCGCCAGAGCCTGGAGCCATAGTACAATTTTTAAAACCGATGATCCCACATAAAACTAACTTTGAGATCTACTCTGCTATTGGTTGCCAAAAACATGCAAAAACAGAGCTGTTCCGCCACTACATAAAGCACTTAGATAACTCTGATGATAAGTTCATTATTGCCCCGGGTATTAAAGGTATGGTGATGAGCGTATTCACCCTGCCTTCTTATGACGTGGTATTTAAGCTCATTAAAGATGAATTTGCACCACCTAAACAAATCGATCACGCGACAGTAAAAGAAAAATATAAGATCGTAAAATCTCATGATCGTGTCGGCCGTATGGCTGATACCCAACAATTTAAGAACTTTGCTTTCCCCAAAGATCGTTTCAGTCAAGAACTGCTCGATGAATTGTTAGCTGTCGCCCCTTCAATTATTAAAATCACCAACAGTAAAGTGGTGATCAAACATCTTTATATTGAACGTAAGATGATCCCGCTAAACATGTATCTCGAACAAGCAAATGTAGAAGAACTTGATAACGCGATTGATGAATACGGTAATGCCATCAAACAACTTGCGGCTGCAGATATTTTTCCTGGTGATATGCTGTTTAAAAACTTTGGTGTGACCCGACATAATCGCGTGGTCTTTTACGATTATGATGAAATCTCATATATGCATGAAATTAACTTCCGCTACATTCCGCCACTACGTTATCCAGAAGACATAATGCTGGCAGAACCTTGGTACGCCGTCGCGCCCAATGATGTATTCCCAGAAGAGTTTGAGACCTTCTTATTATCTCGACCTGAAATTAACAAGCTCTTTAAAAAATATCATTCAGATCTGCTTGACGCCGATTATTGGAAAGGACTGCAAGACAATATTAATCGCGGTAAATACAGCGATGTATTCCCTTATCGTCGAGCACGACGTTTTAACCGAGATGAATAAGTAAATAGAATAGGTAAACAAAAAAGGGATGAGATTAATAATCAATTAACCTCATCCCTATCTTCACATCGAATTAATACTATTAAAGAAGCGGTTCTTTAGCCACCACGACACCGTTTAAATCGGCATAGATATAATCGCCTTCAGCAATATTCACACCAGCAAAGTGCAAATTGATACCTGCATCACCTAGACCACGCTTTTCTGTTTTAACAGGGCAAGCGGTTATTGCTTTAACCCCTAATTCAAGCGTATTAATCGTCGCGACATCACGAATGGCACCATAAATAACAAAACCCGCCCAACCATTTTTAACGGCGTTTTCAGCGATCATATCACCGAGTAATGCACGTCGTGTAGAACCACCGCCGTCAACAACGAGGATACGCCCTTCACCCGGCGTGCCAGCCAGTTCTTTAACCAGAGAGTTATCTTCAAAACATTTAACAGTTACCGCTTGCCCACTAAAAATAGTCGCTTTACCGTAACTTTGAAAAATAGGATCCATTACAGACAGTTGATTAAAATGCCGATCACAAAGATCAGGTAACAGGTCTAACATAGTCCATCCTTAGAGTCGTTATTGTTTATCACTAATAATCCAGTAGCTATGTTACGTGAAACGACAATTACTACAACTGCTAACATATTAGCGCAAATCAATCATTTCAATCTATAATTGATTAACAAAGTAAATACATTGGTCATTAATTATAGATAAAACTTACCAGTTTGTAATTTGATTACACTTTACTGGCAAAGAACCGCTTCAATAGTAGAGCGGTGTAGTAACCCAAAATAATTCACCTAAGCAACTGACATATTGCTAAATTAAAACTAAAACGTCGCGCCAACATCAAATATAAGTGCAATAAACCATGACAGATCTGTTTATTTAGTACTGAAATTTATGAAAAAAGAATAATAATAAAAATAATTTTCATTATTATTCTTTAATATAAATAGGTTAATTCGAAGGGGGTGAGCTAAATCTGGTCTGATAAACTCAAGCTTTAAATAATATTAAGCATACAAGGAAAAAACACAACCAATTGATTACAATGGATTTAATGGTTTTTTCATTCATAATCATATCAATAATATTTATTTAATTCATCGTTAAAAGCATTAATTTCAGCTAAAAATAACCAATGAGGGTTATTTGATAAATATCAAATCGCGTTGAGTTATTACGTAACATAATTACATTAGGTTGTTATACTGCTGTTAATAACATATAATCCTATAGTTAAGGAAGCCATAAAACTAGATATCCTGCCGCAATCAGCTGTTTTAGATAAATAGTCTTATATTTCATGGATGTATTACTCTTACTCCCCGATTCATTGATATCAATAATCTGGGCACTATTTGATCCAAAGCGAAACTAGGTACGTTTATGCAAACCCCAAACATTCTTATCGTAGAAGATGAACTCGTTACACGTAACACCCTAAAAAGCATCTTCGAAGCTGAAGGCTATTCAGTACATGAAGCAAGTAACGGCGATGAAATGTATGAGATCATTACCAATAATCCGATCAGCTTGGTAATCATGGATATTAACCTTCCAGGTAAAAATGGCTTATTGTTAGCACGTGAACTACGTGACAAACATAATTTAGCTCTCATGTTTTTAACTGGTCGCGACAATGAAGTTGACAAGATTTTAGGTCTAGAAATTGGTGCTGATGACTACATTACTAAACCATTTAATCCACGTGAATTAACGATTCGTGCACGTAACCTACTCGGCCGTACTTTTACTAAAATCCCAGTAGCAGACGAAGAAAAAACGATTATAGAAGAATATGAATTTAATGGCTGGCGTTTAAATATCAACAGCCGTTCTTTGATTAGTCCACTGGATGATTCATTCAAACTGCCACGTAGTGAATTCCGTGCGATGCTACACTTTGTAGAGAATCCAGGTAAAATTCAAACACGTGCAATGTTATTGAAAAAAATGACAGGCCGTGAATTAAAACCACACGATCGTACTGTTGATGTAACTATTCGTCGTATCCGTAAGCATTTCGAAAGCATTGCTGATACACCAGAAATAATCGCAACAATCCATGGTGAAGGTTACCGTTTTTGTGGTGAGTTAAGCTAAGCATTACATTGCTAGCGAGACCGTGAAAATACTATAAATAATAAAAAAGCGCTAAATAGCGCTTTTTTTGTCTCTAAAATTCAGTCAAGAATCTAATTAATCTACCTTATCCCGACCTTTTACACCGCGTAGAATAGCTTGTAATAGCTCACTTGCATCAAATTTAGTCAATGCTTCATCGGCACCAATTTGCTGTGCTCGCTCAGTGCTAATCGCACTCGATAACGAAGTATGAAGAATAATGTAAGTCGCAGATACGTTAGGTGTACTACGTACTTCAAATGCAACTTCATAACCATCTAATCCCGGCATTTCAATATCACTAACTAACACATCAATGGGGTTACCAGCTTCAACTGCTGATTGCATCACAGCTAACGCATCTTGACCATTTTTAGACACTTGATAATGAATACCAGCTGCATCGAGAGCACTACCAAGTTGATTACGCGCGACCATTGAATCATCCACAACCAAGATTTCTTTAGTGCGAAGTTCTTCAAGTTCTAGGTTTGTAAACTGGGGTAACTCAATATCGTCATCAGGATAAATATCAGCTAACAAGCGTTCAACATCCATCAGTTGCACCAGTTGCTCATCAAGCTGCATTACCCCTGTGGTATATATATTACAGCCAAGTGATGAATCTGGAGCCGAAATATCTTTCCAACTGCAATCCATGATCTTATCAATATGACGTACCAAAAAGCCGACGATCTGACGGCTACAATCCGTGATAATAATATTGCACGAGTCATATTCTTCTTTACTAACTGGGCGATAGCCCACAGCGGCTGCCATATCAATAATAGGAATTGTCCGACCACGTAGTGTCGCAGCGCCCATCACCATAGGGTGAGAACCGGGTAAAGAATACAAACGTGTTGAGGGTACAATTTCCTGCACTTTCAACGTGCCGATTGCAAATTTTTGCTGTAGATTCAACTTAAATAATAATAAACCTTGTGACTGACTCATTACCCTTCCTAATTATTAATTGATACATTCACTAAACCCTTAAGACTATAGCATAATTAAGTATTTATATTGTTTTATATAATCAATATAGCACGAGTAAAAGCAAAAAAAGGCCGCAATAATTGCGACCTTTCATGCATTTACAATCAACCTAGTGACGGGTGACTTAAAATTAACCTAAGTACGGTTAACCTAAGTTCACTCGCGCATTACGGAACATACGCATCCAAGGGCTATCTTCACCCCATTCTTCTGGATGCCATGAGTTGCTCACAGTACGGAATACACGTTCCGGATGTGGCATCATGATAGTGACACGACCATCAGTCGTTGTTAAACCAGTAATACCTAATGGCGAACCATTTGGGTTTAATGGGTATTGCGTCGTAGGTTGACCGTAGTTATCAACGAAGTTAAGTGCCACTGTGCCACTGTTTTGTAGTGCTTGCAGATGCGCATCGTCACGTAATTCAATACGACCTTCACCGTGAGATACAGCAATAGGCATTCTTGAACCAACCATGTCACCTAAGAATATTGACGGATTTTTCGGTACTTCAACCAAGCTGAAACGTGCTTCAAAACGTTCTGATTGGTTAGTAACGAAACGTGGCCATAATTCTGAACCAGGGATAAGTTCACCCAAGTTAGATAACATCTGACAACCATTACATACACCCAGTGAGAAGCTATCTTCACGTTCGAAGAAAGCCGCAAACTGATCACGTGCTTGTGGGTTAAATAAGATTGACTTAGCCCAACCTTCACCCGCACCCAGAACGTCACCGTAAGAGAAACCACCGCAAGCAACCAAGCCTGCGAAGTCTTCTAGGTTAACGCGACCGGCAAGAATATCACTCATGTGAATATCTTGAGCTGCGAAGCCAGCACGATCAAAGGCAGCAGCCATTTCCGTTTGCGAGTTTACCCCCTGCTCACGAAGGATTGCCATTTTTGGTTGTACACCAGTAGCAATGTAAGGTGCAGCAATATCGTCTTTAACATCAAAACTTAAGTTAACGTTTAGACCAGGGTCTTTCACGTCAAGTTTAAGGTCGAATTCTTCTTGTGCACAACTTGGGTTATCACGCAGCGCTTGCATTTTAAGCGTTGTTTCGGCCCACATAGCACGGTAGTAGGTACGACTTTCAGCTAATACGTTTTCACCGTTACGTGTGAAGCGAATCATGTCATCTTCATTTGTAGAACCAATCACATGACAACATGCAGCTAGACCGTGACCCGCTAATGTTGTAAGTACTTGCTCTTTCATTGCAGAAGACACTTGAATCACCGCACCTAACTCTTCAGAGTAAAGAGCAGCAAGATCATCGGTACCTAACATATCAAGTTCAACGTCAACACCACAGTGACCAGCAAATGCCATCTCTGTTACTGTTGAAAATAAACCACCGTCACTGCGGTCATGATAAGCCAGTAATGATTGCTCTTTCACTAACACTTGCATTGCATCGAAGAAGCCTTTCAGCTGCTCTGAGCTATCCACATCTGGCGTCTGTTGACCCAATTGCTTGTATACTTGCGCTAATGATGAAGCTCCGAGACGGTTCTTACCATTACCTAAATCGATAAGGATAATGTCTGTTGCGCCTTTGTCAGTACGTAGCTGTGGTGTTACTGTTTTACGTACGTCAGTCACACGACCAAACGCAGTAATAATCAGTGATAATGGCGATGTAACTTCTTTATTTTCACCGTTATCTTCCCAGCGTGTCTTCATTGACATTGAATCTTTACCTACTGGAATAGTAAGGTTCAATTCAGGACAAAGTTCTTCACCTACCGCTTTAACCGCTGCATATAAACCAGCATCTTCACCAGGGTGACCCGCTGCAGACATCCAGTTAGCAGAAAGGTTAATACGTGTTAAATCACCAATTTCCGTTGCTGCGATATTTGTTAATGCTTCGGCAACCGCCATACGGCTAGATGCAGGGAAGTTTAACAGTGCGAGTGGCGTACGTTCACCGATAGCCATTGCTTCACCAGCGTAAGTATCAAAACTTGCCGCGGTTACAGCACAATCGGCAACAGGAACCTGCCAAGGACCAACCATTTGATCACGTGCAACCAGACCCGTTACCGAGCGGTCACCAATCGTGATTAAGAACGTCTTTTCAGCAATCGCAGGTAAGCGTAATAGACGTTCGGCAGCATCTTTAACGGTAACACCAGTAAAGTCTAATGCTTCACCTTCAGTCACTAGCGTTGTTGCTTCACGGTGCATCTTAGGTGCTTTACCTAATAATACTTCCATTGGCATATCAATTGGCTGTTCGTCTAATAACGAATCCGTTACAGACAAATGCAACTCTTCAGTCGCGACACCAACTACAGAGAATGGAGCACGTTCACGCTTACAAATAGCTTCGAATGTTGCTAGGTTCTCAGGTGCAACAGCCATTACGTAGCGTTCTTGAGATTCATTACACCAAATTTCAAGCGGTGACATGCCAGGTTCATCATTGTTGATATCACGCAATTCAAACTGAGCACCACGACCACCGTCATGCACAAGTTCAGGGAATGCGTTTGATAAACCACCCGCGCCCACATCGTGAATGAAGGCAATTGGATTGTCTTCACCAAGCTGCCAGCAGCGGTCGATAACTTCTTGACAACGACGCTCCATTTCTGGGTTTTCACGTTGCACAGAAGCAAAATCTAAATCTTCGTGTGATTGACCAGAGTCCATCGATGAAGCAGCACTGCCACCTAAACCAATGTTCATTGCAGGACCACCCAGTGCGATAAGTTTCGCGCCTACTGGGATATCACCCTTTTTAATGTGTTGGTCACGGATATTACCCAAACCACCAGCCAGCATAATCGGCTTGTGGTAACCACGTACTTCCACACCATTATGGCTGTTAACTTCAGCTTCATAAGTACGGAAATAACCTAATAGGTTAGGACGACCAAATTCGTTATTAAATGCTGCGCCACCCAAAGGACCTTCTAGCATAATGTCTAATGCACTAACAATACGACCAGGCTTACCAAAGTCGGTTTCCCATGGCTGCTCAAATTCTGGAATTCGTAAATTAGATACCGTAAAGCCAACTAAACCTGCTTTTGGTTTCGAACCACGACCCGTTGCGCCTTCATCACGGATTTCACCACCTGAACCCGTCGCGGCACCTGGCCAAGGCGAAATTGCAGTTGGGTGATTGTGCGTCTCAACTTTCATCAGAATTTGGATATCTTCTTGGTGATATTCATACTGGTGAGTTTGTGGGTCAGGGAAGAAACGGCCGGCTTTTGAACCTTCCATCACAGAAGCATTATCTTTATATGCAGATAAAACATGATCACCTGTTTGTTCAAAGGTGTTCTTGATCATCTTGAATAATGATTTTTCTTGCTCTTGGCCATCAATAGTCCAATCCGCATTAAAAATCTTATGACGACAATGCTCTGAGTTTGCTTGAGCAAACATCATTAATTCGATGTCATTTGGATTACGGTTTAATTGAGTAAAACTCGCAATCAAATAATCGATTTCATCTTCAGCCAGTGCTAAACCTAATTTAACATTCGCATCAACAAGTGCCTCACGGCCACCCTCTAAGATATCAACCGACTTTAACGGACGCGCTTGTGCCTGAACAAATAATTGTTCTGCTGCATCTAAACAATCAAATACAACTTCCATCATACGATCGTGCACAAGACTTGCTGCAGTTTGTAATTGAGTTGGTGTAAGTGGGGTAGATGAAGATATGTAGTAGGCGATGCCACGCTCAAGACGTTTTATTTTAGAAAGGCTGCAGTTGATTGCGATGTCGGTAGATTTAGAAGACCAAGGAGAGATAGTGCCGGGACGAGGAGTGACGAGAAGGAGAGTTCCTTCGGGAGCGTGCTCTGCAATTCTTGGCCCGTAGGTCAACAACTTTTCCAGGACACTCCGTTCATTGTCACTGAGCGGAGCCGTTACATCAGCAAAATGGATGTACTCCGCGTAAATTGTTATATCCGATAATCCTACATCATTACAACGTTCGACTAATTTATTAGTACGAAACTCAGAAAGCGCTGGCGCCCCTCGCATTATATGCATTAACTTTTTCTCACTAAAAGGGTTACTGGGGAAAAATCCCGGCCATTATATGCAAATAATTACAATAACGATAGCGTTACATGAACAACAAGTTAATTTACTAATATTTTTTTTCAATCCTTAGTCGATAACATCGTTAACAGTATTGATAACATTGTCATTTCACTACCAGATATCAACACTGTTTTTTTATACAGCTAATTGTGATTAACGGTTGTGTAATGGCAATGAAAACGCTATAAAGATAGATCCAATATGTATATTTATACTTTCATGCAAAAAGGCGCTTACTTGCAGGTATTTTTCACTCGCTTACAACTCTTTTTAAAATCCAGCTTACTCATTATTTTGAGTCTAGTTGTTTCCGGCTGCATTCAAGAAAAGGATGAGCGCACTCAGTTAGAAAAGATCCAAGACGCGGGAGAATTACATATCAATACAATTTATGGTCCTGCCAACTATTACCTAGAAGGCAACAAACCAGCAGGTCTTGAATATGAGTTATTAAAAAAATTTAGTGATTATATCGGTGTTAAATTAGTAATTCATCCACACCATTCACTGAAAAATATGCTAGAAAACAAAAATACGAAAGTTAAGCCTATCGCTTTATCTGCAGGAGGTTTAACACGTACCGAAAAACGCTTAGCTGAATATCGAATGGGACCAAGTTACTACCAAGTAAAACAACTTCTCATTTATCGTAAAGGCAGCCTGAAACCACGTAGCTTACAACAGATAAACGATCCGATTTATGTAGTAAAAAGTTCAAGCCATGAAGAATATATACAGAAACTACAGCGTGATTATCCCGAGCTAAACCTGACTTATAAAACCTTCCCCGATGAAGATATTTTATTCAGTAATTTAGAAGAAGGTACTATCAAATTGGCGATTGCAGATGATACCTCCTTATCTCAACATCAATACTATTACCCACACCTTAATAAAGCCTTCGTTCTAGAAGACGATCTCGATGTTGTTTGGTTAATGGAAAAAAATATCGATGATAGCTTAGCTAATGCTGTACTGGCCTTTTTCACCTTACAGCAAGCCAGCAGCGCAATGGAACAACTACAAGAAAAGTACTTTGGTCACATTGATACCTTTGATTTTGTCGATACACGTACTTTCTTACGCCGCGTCGATTCACAATTACCGAAATACGAAGAACTGTTTCGTCAATATGCAGGAGAGCTAGATTGGCGCTTACTCGCAGCAGTCAGCTACCAAGAATCCCACTGGAACCCAAAAGCACGCTCACCAACGGGCGTACGTGGCATGATGATGCTTACTTGGCCAACTGCGAGAGAGTTTGGTGTAACCTCACGCATTGATGCCGAACAAAGTGTGCGAGCTGGCTCAGCCTATTTAGCAAAGTTGATCAAACGTTTGCCGGATACAATCCCTGAACATGAAAAACCTTGGTTTGCATTAGCCGCATATAACATTGGCTATAGTCACCTTATAGATGCAAGAAAGATTACCCAAAAACTGGGCGGAAATGAAAATAGCTGGGCGGAAGTAAAAGCGATTATTCCACTATTGCAACAGCCTAAATGGTATAAATATACGCGTTTTGGCTATGCTAGAGGTAACGAAGCCATCAAATACGTGAGTAATATCCGTAAATATTACGATAGCTTACGTTGGTTTGATGAACAGATTAATATGACCGAGCAAGTCGCCCGCGATGTAGGCTTTGAATTATCAACCAATACAGAACAGGCATGGGTTACAACAGAGCCCGAGTAACACTACCAGCTGTCACACTATGCACATAAAACTGACATAAAAGTTTCATGTGCATATTATTTGTATTACTGTATGTTAATACACATAAAGATAAGAAAACGCCTAGGACTAGGCAGAAAAATAAAAGGAAAACAAGATGCTAAAGAAAAGAGCAAAATTAAAAATTAAAACACCAAGACGCCAAATATCACGCTCAAGAATAAACCGTTCACTCCTGAATCGTCAGCGTTCATTCTTTTTACAAAATGAATTATCGATTGATTTAGACGGTCAGCCAATTGTACTGGATTAACTTTTCTGCAATAACTTCAGGGCTTTTTTCTCTTTCCGGCGACGTTTAAAAAATTCACTCAATAATGCGCCAGTCTCACTCGCAAAAACCCCTGAACGAACTTCAATCTGATGATTCAGCTTTGGATGTTCAACTAGATTAAATCCCGCCCCTGCCGCACCCGTTTTCAAATCTACCGCACCATACACTAAACGCTTCACTCGACTATGCACCATCGCACCAGCACACATAGAACATGGTTCTAACGTGACATACAGAGTGGCATCAATGAGTCGGTAATTTTCGACTATTTTACCCGCTTCACGTAATGCCATCATTTCGGCATGGGCCGTCGCATCATGTAAATTAATCGATTGATTCCAACCTTCCCCAATGATCTTATCATCGAGTACAATGACGGCGCCCACAGGGACTTCATCAATAGCTTCAGCCTTACCTGCTAACATAATTGCGTGTTGCATCCAGCGCTCATCAGTTTGACGCTGTTCAAGAGTAAGGGCTAAATTAGGATTTAAATCGGATAAAGGGCCACTTTCTTCAGTAATAGCTTTGGTAATTTCTTCAGTCATGACTATCTACAATACGTGTAATTTATAAAGATAATACCATACATTGCACAGCATCAATCGCATCATGTTTCCAATGCTCGTCATAATATGCATATGGCATAAGAATTAATGCACTAATTTATTCACAGTCCACCTCAGAGTCATCCTGATAACTAATAGAAATATCGGAATCGTTAATTAATAACGAAAGACGGTTAGCATGGTAAATCGTGACATCCTTAAATATGGTTTCGGTTTCAGTTGATGGGTCGGTAAAAACACATTTAGCGAACTGTTCTATATAGTAATGCTCTGCCGAGGCCCATGATGATGAATGATGATGCCAAAGCGTAAATAATAAACCAGCTACCATCAGGTACACCAAGATGTAACGCCAAAAGGACTGGAAAAAAGAAGGCTCTAATGAAGAGGGAAGGATCATCATTTGTAATTACTATTCACTATAAAAGAAACAACTTGTTATACTATAACACTTTCATAATGTAACGATAAAGTAGTATAAAGATAAAGTAGTATAAAGATAAAAATGCAGCGCATAAAAAAGGGTAAACCTGACATAATCAGACTTATCCTTTCAAGGCCAACATCGAAGCCTTCAGTCATTTTAAGATCATCCATCACATCTTTTAGCGATTCTGTTGCTACGTTTACAGCGCGAGTAACACCCATCTTGCGCTAGGTCTAAACGAAATTCATTCACATCCGAGATCACAACATTACGAGCACCAACGTGCTTACATACTGCTGCTGCCATGATACCGATAGGACCAGCACCGGTAATTAATACATCTTCACCAACCACATCAAATGATAAAGCAGTGTGTACAGCGTTACCAAACGGGTCAAAGATCGCTGCCATATCATCAGAAATATCGTCTGGTAGCTTGAATGCGTTAAATGCAGGAATAACTAAGTATTCAGCAAATGCGCCTTCACGGTTAACACCAACACCTGTTGTATTTCGACATAAATGTGTGCGCCCTGCACGGCAGTTACGACAGTGACCACACGTAATGTAGCCTTCACCAGAAACACGATCACCTAATGCGAAACCACGAACTTCTTGGCCGATACCAACAACTTCACCTACATACTCGTGGCCCACAACCATAGGTACAGGGATCGTTTTTTATGACCATTCATCCCAGTTATAAATATGGTAAATACACAAGTATTTTTTGCAACATTGTTACGCAGCACGACTTATTGCAACATATGACCAATAGATACAATAAAAAAACCAGCTAAAGTAGCTGGTTTTTTTAATATCAGAATATAACGCCTGTATATATTACATATTCAGGGTATTAACTAGTTAGCAACACGCTTATACTCACGATATTCTGGTAACCAGAAGTTCTTTTCAATATTATTACGGATCGCTTCATCAGATGTTTGCAATGCAACACCTTGCAGTTGTGCTGTTTTAGCCACCCAGAAAGCAATCTCTTTACTTACCGCATGAATGTCCGTTAAAGGTGGTAATAATGGACCCTGTCCATCACGACCTAACGGCGAGCAATCCGCTAATGCACGACTTGCTGCCATTAACATCGCATTCGTTACACGTGTAGCTTCTGCTGCGAGTACACCTAAACCAATACCTGGGAAAATATAGCTATTATTACATTGTGGAATAGTGATCAATTCATCACCGTAACTTACAGCAGGGAATGGACTACCGGTTGCCACTAATGCACGGCCTTCTGTCCAACGGATCAGATCTTGTGGTGTAGCTTCAACTCGTGATGTCGGGTTACTTAACGGAAATATAATCGGATGTTCCGTGTTAGCGGCCATGGTTTTAATGACTTGTTCAGTGAACAGACCAGGCTGGCCTGATACACCAATTAGAATCGATGGTTTAGCATGTTTCATCACGTCAAGTAGTGAGATCACATCACTGTCAATTCCCCACTCGTCACGTAATCCTTGATGCTGTACAAGTTTCTGTTGGAAATCGAGTAGGTTTGGCATTTTATCTGTGAGTACACCAAAACGGTCAACCATGAATACACGCGCACGCGCTTGGCTATCAGAGAGCCCCTCTGACTTCATTTGCGCAACGATTTGTTCGGCAATACCACAACCTGCAGAACCCGCACCTAAGAAAGTAACTTTCTGTTCGCTTAGTTTGGTTTTCGCAGCACGACAAGCAGCCATTAGGCTACCTAATGTAACGGCAGCAGTACCTTGAATATCATCGTTGAAACAACAGATCTTATCTTTATAACGTTCTAATAATGGCATTGCATTTTGTTGTGCAAAGTCTTCAAATTGCAATAACACATTTGGCCAACGACGTTTTACAGCATCAATGAACAGATCTAAAAATTCATTATACTTATCTTGGTCGATACGCGGTTTACGCCAACCCATGTACATCGGATCTTGTAAACGATTTTCATTATTAGTACCCACATCTAACACGATAGGTAAGCAGTTAGCCGGGCTAATACCACCACACGAGGTATAAAGTGACAATTTACCAATTGGAATACCCATACCACCGATACCTTGATCACCTAAACCAAGAATACGCTCACCATCCGTTACTACGATCACTTTTACATTTTGCTTATTTACATTATGTAAAATATCATCGATGTTTTCACGTTCAGGGTAAGAGATAAATAAACCACGAGCACGGCGGTAAATATCTGAGAACTGTTGACACGCAGCACCAACGGTTGGGGTATAAATAATTGGCATCATCTCTTCCAGATGATTATCAACTAAACGGTAAAATAATGTTTCATTAGTATCTTGGATATTACGTAAATAAACGTGTTTATCCATCGCACTCTCAAAACCTGAAAACTGCTTATAAGCACGTTCAGATTGTTCTTGAATAGACTCAACCATCGGGGGAATTAAGCCCGTAAGATTGAAACTTTGGCGCTCAGTTGTACTAAAACCACTGCCTTTATTTAATAAAGGTGTTTCTAATAGTGCAGAGCCAGCGTAGGGTAAATACAGAGGACGATTTGTTGTGCTCATTGATATCTCATATGTATGAAAGAGTGCAGTATGCTACCAGTCATAACTACTGACGGGCTAAAATGACGAAGGAATATACTCGGCTAAGCTATCATAATCTCAAGAAAAAAACTAAAGATAACGATAATAGCTGAAAATATATTCCTTTTTATACACAGAAAATTAGTGAGCACCAAGGCGATTATTTAATTGAGATAATCTTGTTTTTGTACTGTATTTTGCAGTAACTCAGGCTGAATTTTCTGTAAGCTGAAATTAATAATTTGGCGAATTCGTTCTCTCGACATAGATAAACGTTCGCCGATAACATGTAGAGTCAGTGGATCTTCTTCACCTAATCCGAATCTCAATTCAATGATTTTTCTATCACGTTCAGATAAATGGCCTAACACTTCATCCAAATAACATAAAGTATCTGCATCTTCGAGTTCATCATTCGGTTTGCAAATAGAATAATCTTCTAGCATATCAACCAAAGCGGTACTTGAATCACGATCCGTCACGATCGTTTTATCTAAACTTGCTTCATTAAAATAATAGGATAACACTTCAGTAACTTGTGTGTGTTGCATTTCCAGTAATTCTGCCAATGCCATCACATCATGATTACATTGCAAGTCTAATTCTTGTTCACGTGCAGTTTTTAAAATGCGTTTATATACTTTACCAATATGAATTGGTACACGGATAGTCCGTGATTGATTCATAATAAAACGCTCAATATTATTCTTTATCCACCAAACCGCATAAGTAGAAAAACGAAAGCCTTTAGTCGCATCAAATTTTTCGACCGCGTGAATCAACCCAGTGTTCCCTTCTTGGATAATATCAACTAACGGCAGTGAAGTATGTTGGTAACGTTTGGCTATATTTATTACTAAGCGTAGATTTGATTGGATCATGCGTTGTCTGGCTTTTACATCACCTTCATGAGAAGCAACCGCTGTTTCATATTCTTCTTCTTTAGTTAATAATTTACTGCTTTGGTTTACTTGATACATGTATACGTCTAGTGCATTCGACTCGTTAGATAATTCCATTTTTCTATCTCCCCAGCGAGTCTCTCCACATGAAACCACGCTAACAAATTAAACATACCTAGCAACAACTATAAAACTAACTAGAAACAAATTTTTATTACAAAATAATTCAGTAGAAATAAGGTTAGTCTGGAATTCAATTTTAGAAAGGCCATTATAATAAAAAAAACAGTAACATTCTTAGGGTAGTAATAAAATACGATAACACCAACTAAGGTCAGACCAGATAGTGGATTATTTACTCGATGAATCAATTCTAAATATCATGCAGAATCGAATGCCTTTAATTTAGCAATGAGGTAGGAAACAGCGGAATACTTATCAATAAAATATTCCGCTTATATATCAGGTGTTATTCTTGATATCAATTATTCGACAGCACAAGTACGCTCGATACGGCGAGACTTACCACTATCATCAATCGCGACATAGGTAAATGTAGCTTCTGTAACAATATAACGATAGTTAAATTTCGGCGCATTGATCACTGGTTTAACCCAAATTTCTAACTTTATGGTCATCGATGAGTTACCAATACGAGAGCATGTACCATAACAACAAACTACATCACCAACGGCTACTGGTTGATGAAATGTCATCCCATCTACAGAAATAGTGGCCACTCGACCTTGTGCGATCTCTTTCGCTAAAATACCACCAGCAATATCCATTTGTGACATGATCCAGCCACCAAAAATATCACCATTTGCATTGGTATCAGCAGGCATTGCTAAAGTACGTAAAACCAAACTACCTGTAGGTATTCTCGATTTATCTAATTTCAATTTTTGATTATTTTCTACTGCTGTTGTTTTATCTGACATGATAACTCCGACACTACCTTTATTATAATAATTATATGTTATATCTGTCTTATTTACGTGAAATAAGGCTTGGCTTTACACTGAATGAAAATACTTAATTTCTGAAATTAATAAGTCGATTGCTTCAACTGTAATATCTTGGTGAACAACAAAACGGATCGCAGAACTCGCACTAATAATGATGCCTTTAGTACGTAAGTATGCCGATAATGCTTTACCATCTTGACCGGAATACTGAGTAAAGATCATATTGGTTTGCACACTATCTAAATCAAAAGTGAACTCAGACAGTTCCAATAATTGTTGCGCTAAATATTGCGTGTTTTCATGATCAATAGCTAATTTATCCACTTGCTCATCTAAGGCTAAAATACCAGCAGCGGCAAGAATACCCGCTTGACGCATACCTCCACCCAACATCTTCCGCCAGCGTCTTGCACTGCGAATTAATGATTCAGAACCAAGTAATAATGAACCAACCGGTGCTGCAAGTCCTTTCGATAAACAAATCGATGCTGAATCAAAATATTGCGTGATCTCACTCGCATCGACATTCAGTTTAACGGCCGCATTAAAAACCCGCGCGCCATCAAGATGAATGCGTAATCCATGTTCAAATGCCAATGCTTGCGCTTCAGCCAAATAAGCAAGGGGTAATACTTTTCCACCAATGGTATTTTCTAATGATAATAATTTGGTTTTGGCGTGATGATCATCATCAGGTTTAATATTGTCACGGATCGCTTGTAGACAAATGGTGCCATCAGCCTCGTTGGCTATCGGTTGTGGTTGCACACTACCTAACACAGCCGCACCACCACCTTCCCAACGGTAATTATGGGCATTTTGGCCACAAATATATTCATCACCACGCTGGCAGTGCGCCATAATTGCTAATAAGTTAGCTTGTGTGCCTGAGGAACAAAAAACCGCGGCATCAAATCCATAACGATCTGCAGCCATTGATTCAAGCTTGTTTACCGTAGGATCATCACCATAAACATCATCACCGACAACGGCGGTGGCCATAGCACTGCGCATTTTTGCCGTTGGCTGTGTGACAGTATCACTTCTAAAGTCAAACATTTGTCTATTCCTTTCGCCGATATCTATACAAAAATCTATATTTAAATATTAAACCGATAATTAATGTTTGAATCCATTGATACTTCGATTTTTAGAATTGTCAATGAGTATAACACTCGCATAACAAGAGTCAGGTTAATTTCCAACTTTGTTACTGATAGTTACGTATTTAAAGATCGTCAATAATACAGAGTTAAAGTTAATCAATAAAAAAGCAGCCAGTTATCATTAACTGGCTGCTTTATTATCATTGATATACTGTTGTTCGCACAACGCGAATCAGATTAGTAATATATTTTATACGTCTGTTTTTCTTTCATGAGCGTGGCTCACAGCAGCAGTAAATACCACATCAGTTGAACTGTTTAACGCAGTTTCAGCCGAGTCTTGCAATACACCGATAATGAAGCCTGTTGCAACGACTTGCATAGCAATATCATTCTCGATACCGAATAAGCTACAAGCTAATGGGATCAGCAATAATGAACCACCAGCAACACCAGAAGCACCACATGCAGAAATAGCCGCAATAACACTTAACAGTAAGGCCGTTGGTAAATCAACCGCAATACCTAAGGTATTAACAGCCGCCAAAGTAAGTACCGTAATAGTAATCGCCGCGCCGCCCATGTTAATAGTTGCACCAAGCGGGATAGAAACTGAGTAAGTATCTTTATGTAAGTTTAATTTTTTACATAACTCCATATTTACCGGAATGTTCGCTGCAGATGAACGCGTGAAGAACGCAGTAATACCACTTTCGCGTAAACACTGGAAAATAAGCGGATATGGATTTTGACGTGACATGAAAAATAAAATAGCCGGATTAATCACTAATGCAACAATGACCATTGAACCCAGTAATACCGCTAGTAAGTGGGTATAACTTGCCATTGCTGAAAAACCAACGGTCGCAAATGTTGATGCCACTAGACCAAAAATACCTAGCGGAGCAAATCGGATCACCACATGCACGATCTTCGACACACCACCAGCAATATCACTAATCACTTGTTTGGTCGTCGATGATGCGTGCTTCAAGGCAACACCAAAACCAATACCCCAGGTTAACACCCCGATAAAGTTGCTAGTAACAATCGCATTAATTGGATTATCAACCACTTTATAAATCAGGTTACGTAATACCTCAGTGATATTACTTGGTGCCGCATTCGTTGCACCTTCAGTCATTAAGGTTAACTGTACAGGGAATAAGAAACTTAAACTAACTGCGACAAGCGCAGCAGCAAAGGTGCCTAGTAGATACAAGATAACAACAGGACGCATATTAGCATTGGTATTCGCTTCTTGATTGGCTATCGCAGAGATAACTAATACAAATACTAATAAAGGTGCGATCGCTTTTAGCGCACTAACAAATAATCCGCCAAATAAACTTGCTTCTATAGCAATCTCAGGGGCTGCATACGCTAACGCGATACCCGCAATAATACTAATTATGATCTGCTTAACCAAACTCAGTTGAAAAAGCCCTGCTACTTTACTACCCATATCACGTCCTAAATATCCATAAACACCAATAAAGGCAGGATAATATCAAATTAAATGAAAAAGATAATATAAAACATTGGTAATCCATCACAGAATGACAATAAATATTGAATTTAACGTAAACTATAGTTCACAACACTTGCATTGCTTTTATTTTATCTCACAATCATGCCTTTATTTAGTATCGTCATACTACTAATGGTATAGGGCGTATTCGCTTTATCAATCCAATTAACTTTAACGACAACCTCTTTTAGTAGGCTTAATGTAGTTTTAGTTGTTATAACGCTTACTTGCCACGTTAAATTAAATTTATATTGATCATAATAAATGCTACCAGCTGCTAAATTACCACCTATATTGGAACCTAAAGTATTAAATTCAGCAATTGAATCGGTTAAATAATGGAGTTCATTCAACTTGAACTCCATTAACGCCCATGCAGCTGTATATTGTGATTGCTGCAATACAATTTTAGCCTGAGTTAATTTTAGCGCCGTCATACCGAATATTGGAAGTGTTAGTATAAATAAACAGATCATCACTTCTAGTAAACATCCCCCTTGCTGTACTACGTATCGCCTAATCCGCATTTAAAATCCAAATAAGGAATGTGGTTGCCAAATCCAAGGCGTTGATGTCGTAGTCAGTTTACGCTGCACCACCAGACGCTCAATATTATTGAATGGAATCTCAAGTAACACATTGAAAACACCTTCTTGTTCAGCGCATATATAAAACAGCTCTGATAGCATAAACTCACGCATCATGTCATTAGGAGTAACAGCCGAACGACTATTTAATGCTAAGTTTGTACATGGAGATGCCAAAGCAAGTAATTCAGGAGACTCGTAGAGCACGATATAAAATAAATCTAACTTATTTACCGCTATGATTCTCGTTTTTAAATAATTAAGATGGAGCTGATTACGCTGAATTCGCTGTTGCTGGATGTGGGCGAACGATAGACTACCACTGATCATAATAAAGACGATAATTAGCGTCATCGATAGTAAAGCAAAACCATGAACAGCTACATATGAAGATTGTTTAGCACGCACTATAGCAAAGCCCTCGCACTGCTATTTCGGAAAAAACTAAGCTCCATATCCATTAAATGACGATGACGTATATTTAATGCGATAATGACATAGCTTTTCACTCTTTGCGGTGATGTATACTGCTGGACAATTGTAAATTGCAATGAGCTCACCTCGATGCTAGCAGTATCAGAAATCATCTCCCAACCTAAGCCTCCCTCACAGCTAACCTCACTGCCTTTACGCAGCTGTATGCCACCATTATGTAACCTAAATCCAAAATTCTCACCACTAAAAACGCCATCTTCATTTCGGTCATACCGGTACAAAATGCAGTCTTTTCGGAGATTTAAGCTATAAATTTGGTCGTTACTATAAATAAAAGGGTTCGCTTCTTCACTATCGAGATTATAACCAGCTCGATTTAGCTCTCGCTGCATAATAATCAATACATTTTTAGCTTCCTGCTGCGCAAGATAATATTGTTCAGCCCGGTTCTTTTGCACTTCATGCGTAGCGAATACACTATAAAACCCAACTGAGATAACGCCGACTAATACAATCGAAATCATTGTCTCGAACAGTACAAATCCAGCACCATGAACGGGGAAAGGAAATAATGATTTAACAAGATGCATAAATAGCACTCTCTCCACGATCCATGCAAACTCGAATCCGTCCCTGAGTACTTACAATTATCTTAGTAGAAAAACGACCTAATGAAAGTTGGTAGGTCGCACCATTAGTCATGCCAAATAATGGTGAAAAAGATAAATGGGGTCGATTAGTGGATAGCTCAATATCACTTATTGCGGTACTAACCTGACTATATTTAGTCTGACATAAAGAGTTCGATGTAAAGCAACCACAGTTTTCTAATTGACTGATAACCCAACATAATTCAACGGTAGTAATAAGTGAGTTGTTTACCTGCACATGAAAATGATGTGGCAGCCCCCGTACTATCGATAATTGTCTAGTGACATTTAAGGCTTCGACTAATTGTCTTGTGAGATGGCATATTTTATTTTTATTCACTAATGCACTATATGAAGGCGCACTACTCGCCATCAATATAGCCAGTATTGCCAGAGCTAAAAGTAACTCGATTAAGGTTAGTCCTTGTAACTTGAATTTACATTGTGTTGTCATCTTTAGATTAATTTACCCCATAGCTTGATAACACTAACCTTAGAATAAAATGCAATCACTGATACATTTTTGCCAATAAACAGGTAAAATGTTCAACAATTATTGAATATACCCACAGTAACGACTTGCTCGCTTTGATTTAACTAAGTGATATAAACAAGTAAACAACAGGTGTAATCATACCGTTCACAACAAACAGAAAACACGCACAACTAAAGAGTTATTATGTCAAAAATAGATTTTTCAGCGATTAACAAAAGCAGTTCAAAGTCATTCCACGAACAACGTAATACCATCAAAAAAGTATGCCTTGGAAAAACTGTTTTATGTCCAGTTTGTCAGCAAGCATTAAAGCTGTTACCACCAAAAAATAAACATGACGAATCTAAGACTGGCGTGAGCTGTACTAAGGGTTGTACATTCATTGAGTTGGAGTTTGAACTGTAATAACGATTATTAATTGTTAGCTATTTTTGAATATAAAAAATGCAGATATAAAAAAACCTCGCACTTCGTGATAACTGAAGTTACGAGGTTTTTTATTAACGATAAATACTTACTTATTTGATACGCTTATGTAGCTCTTGTACTGAGCGAACGGTACCGCGGTCATCAGCAGAGTGCGCTTGGCACGTTGCAAATGCAGCATTCATTGTTGTTGTGTAGTTAACTTTATAACGTAAAGCTGCTGCACGTAGTTGACGAGAATCTTCAATCGCAACACGACCTTCAGTCGTATTAATGATGTAGCTGTACTCGCCATTTTTGATACGGTCAAGAATATGTGGACGGCCTTCGTGTACCTTGTTTACTAGACGAAGATTAATACCTTCTTCACCCAACGCAACAGCAGTACCGTGAGTCGCATCTATTTCAAAACCAA
This sequence comes from Moritella viscosa, assembly GCF_900120065.1. Taxonomy (NCBI): domain Bacteria; kingdom Pseudomonadati; phylum Pseudomonadota; class Gammaproteobacteria; order Alteromonadales; family Moritellaceae; genus Moritella; species Moritella viscosa. The sequence goes on along the minus strand of NZ_FPLG01000015.1, from coordinate 109,175 downwards.
GTGCAATTAATTGCTTAGCTAGGTCAGCTGCGCGGGCTTTATCACCGTTACGAACAGAGATAAGCGCACGACCAGTTTTAGCAACTTCTGCAGAAGCACCAAGCTGTGCTTTAGCGTAAGCTTCAGCGAATGTATCACCCACCCCCATAACTTCACCAGTAGAACGCATTTCAGGGCCGAGTAACGGATCTGAACCTGGGAACTTAGCAAATGGTAATACTACTTCTTTAACAGAGTAATATGGTGGGATAACTTCTTCAGTGAAACCAAGTTCAGCTAAAGTTTGGCCAGCCATTACACGCGCAGCAACTTTTGCAAGTTGAACACCCGTTGCTTTTGAAACAAAAGGAACAGTACGTGCGGCACGTGGGTTAACTTCAATAAGGTAAACTTCATTATCTTTCACAGCGAACTGTGTATTCATCAGACCAATAACACCTAACTCTAATGCTAATGCACGCACTTGGCCACGCATAACATCAAGAATTTCAGGGCTTAATGAATAAGGAGGTAATGAACAACCTGAATCACCTGAGTGAACACCGGCTTGTTCGATGTGCTCCATAATGCCGCCAATAACAACATCTTTACCATCACAGATAGCATCAACGTCAAGTTCGATTGCATTATCTAGGAAACGGTCTAGTAATACTGGTGATTCATTAGAAACACTTACCGCTTCTTTGAAGTAACGACGTAAATCAACTTCGTCATATACGATTTCCATCGCACGGCCACCAAGTACATACGAAGGACGTACTACGAGTGGATAACCGATAGATTTAGCTGAAATAACCGCTTGTTCAGTCGTGGTTACCGTCGCATTATCAGGCTGTAATAAACCTAAACGGTCAACAGCTTGTTGGAAACGTTCGCGATCTTCTGAACGGTCAATCGCATCAGGTGATGTACCTATGATTGGTACACCAGCCGCTTCTAATTCACGCGCTAGTTTTAGAGGTGTCTGACCACCGTACTGAACAATCACGCCTTTCGGCTTTTCAACGCGTACGATTTCTAATACATCTTCTAATGTAATTGGTTCGAAGTATAGGCGATCTGATGTATCGTAATCAGTTGAAACCGTTTCAGGGTTACAGTTAACCATGATAGTTTCGTAACCATCTTCACGCATTGCTAATGCCGCGTGTACACAACAGTAATCGAATTCAATACCTTGACCAATACGGTTAGGACCGCCACCAATGATCATGATTTTATCGTTATCAGTTGGCTTGGCTTCACATTCTTCATCGTACGTTGAGTACATGTAAGCTGTATCACTTGAGAATTCAGCTGCACAGGTATCAACACGTTTGTAAACCGGTAAGATCTCTAAACGGTGACGTAATTTACGTACTTCGTTTTCACTTACACCAGCAAGTTTAGACAGACGTAAATCAGAGAAACCTTTACGCTTAAGTTGACGTAATAACGTTTCGTCAAGACCAGCTAGACCTACTTTACTTACGTTTGCTTCAACATTAACGATGTCTTCAATTTGCACTAGGAACCAATGATCAACACGCGTGATTGCATAGATTTCATCGCGAGACATACCGCTACGGAAAGCATCAGCAATGTAGAAGATACGTTCAGCGCCCGCTTCTGTTAGCTCTTGACGGATTTTAGCAGCTGAAGACTCATCATTTAAGTTCACTTCTGGATCAAAACCGTTCTTGCCGATTTCTAAACCACGTAATGCTTTTTGCATTGATTCTTGGAAGTTACGACCAATCGCCATGACTTCACCCACAGATTTCATCTGTGTGGTTAAACGATCGTTAGCACCAGCAAATTTTTCGAAGTTAAAGCGTGGTAGCTTAGTAACAACGTAATCCAGTGTTGGTTCAAATGATGCTGGCGTAGCGCCGCCTGTAATATCATTTGATAATTCGTCTAGTGTGTAACCTACCGCTAGCTTTGCAGCAATTTTAGCAATTGGGAAACCTGTTGCTTTTGATGCAAGTGCTGATGAACGAGATACACGTGGGTTCATCTCGATGATAACCATACGGCCATCTTCAGGATTAATACCAAACTGCACATTTGAACCACCCGTTTCAACACCAATTTCACGTAGAACAGCCATCGATGCATTACGCATAATTTGGTATTCTTTATCCGTGAGTGTTTGTGCTGGTGCAACCGTAATTGAGTCACCAGTATGAATGCCCATTGGGTCAAAGTTTTCAATTGTACATACGATGATACAGTTGTCATTTTTATCACGTACAACTTCAGTTTCGTATTCCTTCCAACCAATGAGTGATTCATCGATCAATAATTCAGTTGTTGGAGAAAGGTCTAAACCTAACGTACAAATGTCAATAAACTCTTCCATGTTATAAGCGATACCGCCACCCGTACCACCCATAGTGAATGATGGACGAATAATACATGGGAAACCAACCTCAGCCAGTACACCTTTTGCTTCTTCAATTGTATGAGCAATACCTGCACGTGGCGTTTCAAGGCCAATCGCTTTCATTGCTTTATCAAAACGACTACGGTCTTCCGCTTTGTCGATTGCATCCGCTGTTGCACCGATTAGTTCAACACCGAATTCAGCTAAAACACCGTTGCTTTCTAATTCAAGCGCACAGTTCAATGCCGTTTGACCACCCATAGTCGGTAATACCGCATCTGGACGTTCTTTTTCAATGATGTTACGCACAACTTCCCAATGGATCGGCTCGATGTAAGTCGCGTCTGCCATTTCTGGGTCTGTCATAATGGTTGCAGGGTTTGAGTTAACGAGAATAACTCGGTAGCCTTCTTCACGAAGTGCTTTACAAGCTTGAGCACCGGAATAGTCAAACTCACACGCTTGACCGATTACGATAGGACCTGCGCCCAAGATTAGAATACTTTTTATATCATTACGTTTTGGCATAGTTCAATTCTCTACTAGGTATCAGGCTTAGGCTTTGCTTTTTTCCGTACTCTTTTCCATCAGCTCTATAAAGTGATCGAAAAGTGGAGCTGCATCGTGTGGACCAGGACTTGCTTCAGGATGACCTTGGAAGCTAAATGCGGCTTTATCAGTACGATGAATACCTTGTAAAGAGTCATCAAATAATGACTTGTGCGTCATTACTAGATTTTCCGGTAACGTTGTTTGATCTACTGCGAAACCATGGTTTTGCGCCGTAATCATTACAACGTCTCGTTCCATGTCTTTTACAGGGTGGTTCGCACCGTGATGACCGAACTTCATTTTTAATGTTTTAGCACCACTTGCTAATGCAAGTAATTGGTGACCTAAACAAATACCAAATACAGGAATATCTGTAGTCAAAATTTCTTTAATTGCTGTGATTGCATAATCACACGGTTCTGGATCACCAGGGCCATTTGATAAGAATACACCATCCGGATTTAACGCGAGTACATCTTTCGCAGGCGTTTGTGCAGGTACAACCGTTAGACGGCAACCGCGATCAACTAACATACGTAAGATATTACGCTTAACACCATAATCATAAGCAACTACGTGGAAACGAGAGTCTGTAGCATCAGCAGGTAAACCGCCTGTTAATGTCCAGCTACCTTGGTTCCATTCGTATGATTCTTTAACGGTCACTTCTTTCGCTAAATCCATGCCTTTTAAGCCAGGGAAAGCTTTAGCAAGTTCTAATGCGTGTGTTTCATCTAGATTTTCACCTGCGATAATACAACCCGCTTGCGCACCTTTTTCACGTAAAATACGTGTAAGTTTACGAGTATCAATATCAGCAATACCAACAACATTACGTTCTTTTAAATAGTCAGTGAGTGATTGTTGATTACGAAAATTAGAAGTGATTAGCGGAAGATCTCGAATGATTAGTCCACAAGCATGAACATCTGAAGATTCGGCATCTTCATCATTTGTACCGGTGTTTCCGATATGTGGGTAAGTGAGAGTAACGATTTGGCGAGAATAGGAAGGATCGGTTAATATTTCTTGATAACCAGTCATTGAAGTATTAAAAACCACTTCACCTACCGAATGACCTTCTGCACCGATAGACACACCACGGAAAACTGTTCCGTCTTCCAACACCAACAAGGCGATATTACTCAAGACAACCTCCAAAAAATAGATAGAAAAATAATAAAATAAATCAACTATTTACCCCAGGCTGTCACACAGCATAGTAATTCGAGATTTAAAAAACAACCTCTGAATTACTAAATTTTGGCAAATTCCGCGCATAATACAGATAAAATAAATGTTACGCAACTGTTTTATTTTATGTTTTAAATTTAAGATTTAAGATCAAGGACATCTTGCATTGTATACAAGCCTTTCTCTTGGGAAAATACCCAAGCAGATGCACGTATCGCACCTTTTGCAAATGTCATACGGCTTGATGCTTTATGTGTAATTTCAATACGTTCACCGATATCAGCAAACATTGCTGTATGCTCACCCACTAAATCACCCGCACGAATAGTAGAAAAACCAATGGTTTCTCGCTCTCGCTCACCGGTATTACCTTCGCGGCCATACACAGCTACTTTTTTCAAGTCGCGACCTAATGTATCAGCGATCACCTCACCCATGCCTAATGCTGTACCAGACGGAGCATCAACTTTATAACGGTGATGACCTTCAATGATCTCAATGTCAGTGTAGTCGCCCATGACTTTAGCCGCCATTTCTAACAGTTTAAACATTACATTAACACCGACACTCATGTTTGGCGCAAATACCACACCTATCGTATTACCAGCATCATGTATTTGTTGTTTTTGTTCATCACTAAAGCCTGTTGTACCAATGACTATTTTCTTATTGTTAGCAACAGCAAACTCAAGATGATTCAATGTAGCTTCCGTCGTCGTAAAGTCGACAATCACATCAAAATCATTCACCACATCAGCAAGGCTACTCACGACTTTAACACCGAGTGAACCGAGACCAGCTAACTCACCAACATCAGCACCTAAGAAGTTGCACTCAGGACGTTCGATTGCAGCACCAACAACAGCTGCGCCATCACTATCTTGAATAGCTTCTAAAATCGTGCGGCCCATACGACCATTACAACCCATAACCGCGACTCTTACTGCTTGTCCCATCTAGACTTCTCCCTGTGTTTATCATTAATCAAATAGTTAAAGTACTTTGATGATAACACTCATAGAAACACATCAACAGAGTCGACTGCGCTTTCTTAAGCATAATTTAGGCATAAAAAAACCCGCTATTCTAAGTGCTAGAATGCGGGTTTTTTTATACTGAATATTAGCAATCAACCGAAGATACCAAATAGGCCAGCCCATAAGTGCATCGTAGGTATTGTTAAGAATACAATTAAAAATACTAATGCGTATTTCCAGTTAAAATCGTTATATGTTGCCATTACTCATTATCCATTAATTGATCTAAATCAAAAAACATCTTACCTAAATAATTATGGCTCAGCAGCAACTATATCAGCCACACAATAAATTTATACCTTTATAGGTAGTGATAATTTTAGGTTTCACTACTATATAAATAGCAAAATTCGTGATGATGTAGCACGAACGAATTAACAGAATACATATTTTAGACATAAAAAAACGCCTTACTCATATCGCTATGAACAAGGCGTTTAGCTAGTCTGTAATAGGACTGATTAGATGATGTCTAATAGTTCTACTTCAAATACTAGTGCTTGGAATGGACCGATTGCAGCGCCTGCGCCCTGTTCGCCATAAGCAAGGTTGTGTGGGATAGATAGTTTAAATTTATCACCAACATTCATTAGTTGTAGTGCTTCAGTCCAACCAGCGATTACGCCACCAACTGGGAACTCAGCAGGTTGACCACGTTCAACAGAGCTATCAAATACAGAACCGTCTGTTAACATGCCATGGTAGTGAACACGTACTGTAGATTCTGCAGTTGGTTTTTGCTCAATGTCGCCACGTGCGATAACTTCGTACTGTAGACCAGATTCAGTTACAGTTACTTCTTCACGTTCTGAATTTTCAGCTAAGAATTTTTCACCTTCAGCAGCAAAAATTTTAGATTTTTCAGCTTTTTCAGCTTCTAATTTCTCATGGATTAGTTTAAAAGCATCATTTAGCTCTTCATTGCTCACTTTGCTTTCTAAACCAGCGAACGCATCAGCAAGACCAGCTTGAACAGCTGAAATATCTAGACCTTCGAATGGGTTAGCTGCAAGTTGTTGACCCATTTGTAGACCAATACCGTAACTACCTTTTTGTTCACTTGTTGCAAATTCAGACATAATTAAACTTCCATAATTCTTAATGATAAACACAGTGACTGTGTTGCTTAAATAATTAGATATGGGCGATTTATTTAAAAACAAGGGAATAAATAAAAATTTCGTCCCTTAAACAATATTCAGTATTTAATAAACGCCAAAAGGCTTATTTATAGTTCAACAGCGCCGCGCCACGCACGCCACCTTCGCCACCAAATTCAGCCTGTTTTAAAGCGGGTAACTTCATATTACTAAACACGTAAGCATCCATTTTTTCAGGTAATATTGAATATAAAGCTTCAAATCGTGCTAACCCGCCACCAAACACAATAACATTAGGATCGAGAGCCATAATCAGACTCCCTAGCGCCGCGGCTAAAATATCTAAAAATACAGTCACAGTTTTAACGGCGACCATTTCATTAGCTTCATAAGCAGTAATAATATCGGGTCCTTTTAACGCCTGTTCTTCACTACACGAGCCATTCATATGTATTTTGTAATGCTTATATAACGCAGCAAGGCCAGTGCCTGAACAATAGGTTTCCAAACAAGAATGACCACCACAACCACAGTGCGTAACAGGTAGGTCAGGGTAACGCTGCAGCATAGTACCAGGGATCGCCATATGACCAAATTCACCAGCGCCAAAATTGTGCCCTGATAAAATAGTTTTATTAATGCAGATCGCACCACCTAAGCCTGTACCGAGCGTCACCGCAATCGCGATTTCAGCATTTTCAGCTGCACCTTTATAACATTCCGACAGCGCGAAGCAATTAGCGTCATTCTGAACTTTTACATCACGGTTAATCCGTTTTTGTAAATCTGACTGTAAATTGTGTCCATGTAAGCTGGGTAAATTTGAGCACACTAATGCATTCGTTTCAGCGTCCACGACACCTGGGTAACCAATCCCGACAAGTCCTTTGCAACCAAATTTTTTATCTGCTTTAAAAATAAAAGTATCGAGTGCATCTAATAATTCTTCATAATCTTCGGTAGGTGCGGGGATCCGCTCATTAAAAACACATTCTAGTGCTGTGTTATATACCGAAAATTCTATCTTAGTACCGCCAATATCAAAACCGTAATACATTTAACCTCCATAACCATTAAACAACAGCTAAATCATTGCACTTCTACTAATAATGAAAGTGTAATCAATTTCATACGAATAGGCAGCGTTATATTTATATAATCAATCACACGTCAACAATTTATTATATATCCTGTAACCAGAAATACTGAAGAACAAGATGAAACCACATTCAGTTAGTCTATACCGCACCAACTTAAGGGTTTGTAGTTACAAGAGATAAAGCTTAAAGTAGTAATAACAGTCCAAACAATAGATTTAAAAATGCCGCCACCTAAAAATAAGTCCATCCGTTTTAACAGTATCGATATAGATAATGCTTTCGCTAAAGAAGCACAATTCATATCCCAGATAAAACAGGATGAATTAAACCAATGCTTAATGTTATGGCAAGCGAAGACACCAACATTGGTATTACCGGCAGGGAATAAATGGCCTGAATCGGATATGCTAAAACAAGCGCTTGCAGAACAATCTTGGCAGGTATTATCGAGACAAACTGGGGGCGTGCCAGTTCCTCAATCACCCGGTATCATCAACTTATCTCACATCTATATTTGGCCAGAAAAAACACCTTATTCTACAGCTGCTGCTTATATAAATTTGTGTACGGTACTCAATGACTTTTTTTCCCAATATGGGTTAGAAAGTGAAGCGGCTGAAACTCCCTTCTCTTATTGCGACGGTGATTACAATTTAAATATTAATGGTCGAAAGATCGTTGGTACTGCACAACGCGTGATACTAAAAAAAGGCGGTCGTAAGATCGTACTGGCGCAAGCATTTATATTAATTGATGTACTACTCGATGAATTAATTAAACCAGTCAATCTTTGTTATGAAATGCTAGGTAAGGCACCATTAGTGAAGGCGAGTGCGCACACTTGTTTGTTTGAACATATTCAAGAGCGCCCAAGTATAGACATGCTATATCAGCAACTCACCCAAGCTTTTTTACGTAATACGACTCCCATCAAGAGCGATTAAGTAGAAACTAAAAAAGTAATAATGATTGATAAAAATAAGCCGCAGTAAAAACTGCGGCTTTAGCATAACGAAATCTATAAGATGATTTAGTTATTTAGTTAAATCATCAAAGAAGCTTTTAACACCATCAAAAAAACCTTCTGATTTAGGCTTGTGTTTCTTTGCTGACGCATTATTTAGCGATGCTTCAAACTGTTGTAGTAAATCTTTTTGTTCAGTGTTTAACTTAACAGGCGTTTCAAGTATTACTTTACACAGTAAATCACCTGTTGCGCCACCACGTACTGATTTCACGCCTTTACCGCGTAAACGGAACATGCGACCAGTCTGCGTTTCTGCTGGTACTTTTAATTTAACGCGACCATCTAAAGTCGGTACTTCGATTTCGCCACCGATACCAGCATGTGTAAAGCTAATTGGTACTTCACAATAAAGGTTGCTGCCATCACGCTCAAAGATTGCGTGTTGACGAACACTTACTTGCACATACAGATCACCAGATGGTGCCCCCATATCGCCCGCTTCGCCTTCACCAGTTAAACGAATACGATCGCCAGTATCAACACCTGCAGGAATTGTTACTTTTAGATCTTTGCTACGTTCGTAGCGGCCTTCACCATGACATTTACGGCAAGGATCTTTAATGATTTTGCCTTTACCATGACAGGTTGGACAAGCTTGATTTACTGCAAAGAAACCTTGACGCATTTGTACTTGGCCTTGACCATGACAAGTACCACAAGTTGTTGCTTTACAGCCTGACTTAGCACCTGAACCATTACACACTTCACAGTGACATTGGCTTGGGATACGAATCGTTTTGCTTACGCCACGAACCGCTTCTTCAAGCGTAAGTTCCATGTTATAACGTAGATCACTACCACGTGCAGCGCGTTGCTGACGGCCACGACCACCACCACCGAAGATGTCACCAAACACATCACCAAAGATATCACCGAAGTCACCTTGACCACCGTGTCCGCCTTGTTGATTTACACCTGCATGTCCATATTGGTCATAAGCCGCTTTTTTCTGTGCATCATTTAGCACTTCATAAGCTTCTTTAACTTCTTTAAATTGCTCTTCCATCGCTTTATCACCCTTCGTTCTGTCAGGGTGAAATTTCATTGCAAGGCGTTTATAGGCCTTTTTAACATCTTTTTCGCTAGCGTCGCGTGATACGCCTAGCACTTCGTAATAATCGCGTTTTGACATAATAATCAGCTTAAATTGAAATAATGTAGATACACGAAAGGCGTTGGTGAAGCACCAACGCCTTTGCTATTTAAAAACTAATAACTCAGGCGTTATTATTTTTTGTCGTCTTTCACTTCTTCGAACTCAGCATCAACAACATCACCAGCAACGTCTTTCTCTTGCGGTTGTTCTGCACCAGCTTCAGCGCCAGCTTGTTGTGCTTGAGCTTGCTGTTGAGCAATTTCCATCAATTTTTGAGCGGCTTCCATCAACGCTTGAGTTTTCGCTTCAATCGCTTCTTTGTCTTCGCCTTTAATTGCAGCTTCTAGTTCAACAATAGCCGCTTCGATTTTTTCTTTTTCGTCAGCAGGTAGTGCTTCGCCAGCTTCTTCGATTTGCTTACGTGTACCGTGAACCATTGCATCAGCTTGGTTACGTGCTTGTACTAGCTCTTCGAATTTAGCATCTTCAGCAGAGTTTGCTTCAGCATCACGTACCATTGCTTCAACTTCTTCATCAGAAAGACCAGAAGACGCTTGGATTGTGATTTTTTGCTCTTTACCAGTATCTTTATCTGTAGCAGATACGTGTAAGATACCATCAGCATCAATATCGAAAGCAACTTCGATTTGTGGAATACCACGTTGTGCAGGACGGATACCTTCTAGGTTGAATTGACCTAGTGATTTGTTGTCAGCAGCACGTTTACGCTCACCTTGAATTGCGTGAACGGTTACAGCAGCTTGGTTATCTTCAGCTGTTGAGAATGTTTGTGACGCTTTAGTCGGGATAGTTGTGTTTTTCTCGATAAGCTTAGTCATAACACCACCCATAGTCTCAATACCTAGAGATAGAGGTGTAACATCTAGAAGAAGTACGTCTGTTTTGTCGCCAGAAAGTACTGCACCTTGAATCGCTGCGCCCATTGCAACTGCTTCATCAGGGTTAACGTCTTTACGTGCTTCTTTACCGAAGAATTCAGTAACAGCGGCTTGAACCATAGGCATACGCGTTTGGCCACCAACTAGGATGATGTCGTTAATGTCGCCAACAGCTAGGTCTGCATCTTGTAATGCAATACGTAGTGGTTCCATTGTTGCTTTAACTAGATCTTCTACTAGTGACTCTAATTTAGCACGAGTAACTTTGATGTTAAGGTGCTTAGGACCTGACGCATCAGCAGTGATGTAAGGTAGGTTTACATCAGTTTGTGATGCTGAAGACAGTTCGATCTTCGCTTTTTCTGCAGCTTCTTTTAGACGTTGCATTGCTAGCGGATCGTTTGTTAGGTCAAAGTTTTGTTCTTTTTTGAATTCTGCTACTAGGTAGTTGATTAGACGTGTATCGAAATCTTCACCACCTAAGTGCGTATCACCGTTAGTCGCTAATACTTCAAATGTTTTTTCGCCATCAACTTCATCGATTTCGATAATAGAGATATCGAATGTACCACCACCAAGGTCATATACAGCAACAACGCTATCGCCTTTAGCCGTGTTTACACCGTAAGCAAATGCAGCAGCAGTTGGTTCGTTGATGATACGCTTAACATCAAGACCAGCAATACGGCCAGCATCTTTCGTTGCTTGGCGTTGTGAATCATTGAAGTAAGCTGGAACTGTAATAACAGCTTCAGTAACTGCTTCACCTAAGTAGTCTTCAGCTGTTTTCTTCATCTTTTTCAAAACTTCAGCAGAGATTTGTGGCGGAGCCATTTTTTGGCCTTTCGCTTCTACCCATGCATCACCATTGTCAGCTTTAACAATTTTGTAAGGCATAATTTTGATGTCACGTTGAATTTCTTCATCTTCAAAGCGACGACCGATCATACGCTTGATTGCAAACAGCGTGTTTTCAGGATTTGTTACAGCTTGACGTTTTGCAGGCTGACCAACTAAAGTTTCACCATCTGCAGTGTATGCGATGATTGACGGAGTAGTACGATCACCTTCAGCATTCTCGATTACGCGAGCAGTGTCGCCATCTAAGATTGATACACAAGAGTTAGTTGTACCTAAATCGATACCAATGATTTTACCCATAATCGTAATTCTCCAATAAATACTTTCATTTACAAATTTGATACAGAATAAATGGTGACAGTGAAAAGCTATTTCAAGTCTATTAAAATACTTTTTCCATCACTGATAACCCGCGTCTTGCAAGGTTATCTCTGCGATTGAAAATAAATATGGGGACAAAATGAGAGGCTTCAAGCAGAAACGTGAATTAATTAAAAAAAAATTGAATATAATTACGAAAATAGACCTAAATATAGTTTAAAAAAGTTAATAATACCGCTATTTAAGTCAATCAACACTTCAACTACTCAACAATATACTTAGCTTTATCAATGACTTCACCAGATAACTCAATCCCCATTCTTGCAGCTGCATCCAAATTAATGGAAAGTACAGGTTGAACAAGATAATTATCGGTGTGTAAGCCTTTCTTACCTTCAGCTAAGCGAACTAATAAATCAGCGGCGTCCTTGCCTATTTGCACATAGTCGATGTTGTAGACAGCAAAAATACCTTTATCGATACTACGGTGGTCCTCACCTATCAATGCAACGTCATTCCGCTCTGCCACTGTTACAACGTAGTTTAAGTCAGGCATATCAGTAATATGATGTGGTAAATATATCGCATCGACTTGTGGTACGAGTACTCTAGCCGAAGATCTAAGCTCTGTACTACCATCAATGTAATAATAAATAACCTGTACACCTTTTTGTTTTTGCTGTGTTAAAAATTACTCTACATTAAAGTTATCAATCGAGTTCTTATCAATTATTACGCCTAAGGCATTAATACCAGGCAGTAATTTTTTAATAACGTTAACGTCATAATGATCTATTAATTCATTGTGATGATTATTCTCATCAATACTACTCTTATCAAGGTAAATATCGGTTGATAGACCTTGCTGGCTAACCAAGGTAATAAAAGGCGTGTTTTGTGATATAGAAATAGTCATATTAACATCTGATAATTGCGCCTGATTTTCATCCAGCCAAGTGAGATTCGTACCTACGACATAACCTTGTCGAGTTAACTCCGATTGTAATCCTGATTGAATGTGTTCGACCACCATGCCAGAATCTAAAGTCGAGAGGCTGACTCTAAGCTGACTTGCCTGAGCGGCTTGGGAGAGTAAAGAAAGTAAAAACGTTAAAAATACGACTGATGGTATGCCAATATGACACAATGATAGGAGTGATCGTTCCATGATATGACCTTCTCGCATTATGCTTTCCTTAGCTACTAAATACTGTCGAGGTAAGGTAATTAATTTAACACATAATATTTTGATAAATAATGTAATGCATCACATTTCCCCATGCCTGAAAATGGGTCACTATCAAGTGCATAGCAGTAGGTTATTGAATAATGACCTTAACAATAATAAATAAAGAAGTAATATATTTTAGAGAAAAACACTAGAGTTAGCCGGACTTACATCGCTAATTATTCCCACCGCAGCACATCGATTAAAACGAATAAAATAAAAAGGCAAACAAATGTATTTGTTCGCCTTTCTTTATTTTAGAATATCAGTTCACACCAAAAACCAATTATTATACTTTATCTATGTTAGTAGCGAGTTGTCTCCGCGGCGCACTCGCTAACCAAGGCGACAAATGTTTTTGTAACATTAACGTTAATACTTGCTTACTCACTGGTTTCGCTATGAAATCATCCATTCCAGCAATAAAACATTTATCTTTTTCTGTTTGTAATACATTCGCGGTTAACGCCACGATAGGTGTGTGCTGATCAAGGGTTTCTCTTTCTCGAATAATCTTGGTTGCCTCAAAACCATCAAGGACAGGCATCTGGCAATCCATCAATATTAAATTAAATGTTTGCTCTTTACATAAATCAACCGCTATTTGGCCATTATCGGCAATCGTCACCGCGATACCGAGATTTTGTAACATCATCTTAGTCACTTTCTGATTGATAAATGTATCTTCAACTAGGAGCACTTTCATTACATCGCTGGCGGCCGTTTGATCTACAACCTTTTCAGTTTGTTCTGCGTCCTCATTAAGCATGGTTTTAAGGACCACATTTTTTAATGTATCAGCTTTATAAGGACGACTTAAAAAAGCTTTAATACCAAGTTGTTTAGCTAACACATCATCACCGATCTGTGCTTCTGCAGACATCAGCATTAAGCGAGGTGTTAATTCAGCAAATTCATCTTGTAATTGTTTTGCTACTGTAAAACCATCCAAATTGGGCATGATTTTATCAATAATAACCAAATCAAATGGCTTTCCTTTATCTAAGGCATCAAGCACAATTTGTTTGGCCAAACATGGGTCATTGCAAGACATTGATGTAGCGCCAAAATTTTTCAATTGTGCAGAAGTAATACGCATATTTAGCATACTGTCATCGACAAGTAATATTGACAGCCCCGCAAGGCTTTGTTCTGTATCCGTTCCGTGTAAAAGTTCATCAATAGATTCAAATTCAACGGTAAATTCAAATCGACTGCCTTCACCCGGCTTACTATAAACAATAATGTCACTATCCATTAACTGAACAATACTACGGCAGATAGCTAAGCCTAATCCTGTACCACCATAATTACGTGTAGTGCTACCATCTGCTTGTTGAAATTTCTCAAATATTTTTTGTTGGTTTTCCGCAGCAATACCAATACCAGTATCAATAATTTGAAACATGATCCCTGCACTATTATCTTCACGCTCCATTAACTTAATATTGAGATGCACGTGACCCACAGAGGTAAATTTGATCGCATTAGATAAAAGATTATTTAATACTTGGCGTAATTGCGTGATATCACCAAGCACCATGTCCGGTACTTGCTCATCAATATGACAAACTAAAACAATCTGTTTTTGTCCCGCGACAATTGAAAAATTAGCTTCAATCTCTTTACATAACTCAAATAAATTCAGCGGATTTTTTGCCAATACAAGTTGCCCAGATTCAATTTTAGAGAAATCGAGAATATCGTTAATTAAATCCAGTAGTGTAATCGAAGAAGAGTAAAGCATATCAACAAACTCTTTCTGCTCACTATCCATTGGCATGTCTTGTAATAAGGATGCCGTACCAATCACACCGTTCATTGGTGTCCGGATCTCATGGCTCATATTTGCTAAAAACTCACTTTTCTTTAAGTTAGCATCTTCAGCTTGATGCTTAGCAACTTCCAGCTCATGATAGTTATGACGAATGCGCATAATTGAAGCATTATAACTTGCCGTTAAATTAGTGATCTCGTCATCAAATGGACGAGGCATTAATTCAAGTGGTTGTAATAGCTGATCACTATCAAACTTATTCACGGCATCCGACATTTCGGTTAACGGTCTTATCACTATTTTATACACAACAAAAATAATAAATAATGCCACAATGGAGGTTTGTACCGCCTGAGACAACAACAAGAAAATAAATTTATCCCACAATCCCTTATAGATAGGATAGAGGTTGGCCTGAACCTTGAGAGTGGCGAGATCAAACGTCTTACTGCCAAAATCTTGTAGCATTGGCCAAGACACTTGATATTCATATTCCGATAATGGCGTTCCTAGTTTAAGGATTGTACCGCTATCATCTTTAATTTCGAGGTAATGAACGTTAGGTAGTTTCATTATCCCTTCTGCCTGTAATTTTAATTGGTCTCGATCTTCAACCCACAAGCTCGCCGTTAAGCTGGACAAATTACTTTGCCTTACTTGCTCAAGCTGAACCTCAATACCTGATATATCTTCTTTATAATCAAGGTAGACATTCAAGCCTGTAATGAGTAATGTAAAAAAAGAACTGATAAGTATAATTGATACGAGTAATTGCCTCGCGATACCTATTTTTTTCTTATGCAGCGTCGCTTTATTCATCCCCAAACTCACATCCTATTGCTAATCAACTAATCTAATGATAGACACTACTACGGAATTACTACGATAAGGAAGTAAAAATGAAACTGTTTATTTCAATAATGTTAACTCTACAGATTTGTATCGCTAGTTTTGCTACGAATGCAAAATCTATTAATTACTATGTCATTGCTAAACAAGCAATGCCTTTTCAAATAACAACAAGTAGTGGAAAACATTCAGGCATAGTTTCAGACATCATCTCACGTATATTTGTTGATAATTATATCGTCAATTATCATACTTATCCATTCAACCGTATGATTTCAGAATTAAAAGCCGGGAGAGAGAGAAACTGGATAACTTATGGCAGCCCTAATTGGGGAGAAGTACAAGCTGCAAACTTATCTGATATACCGATTTATACGGTACGCCATAGTATCTTAACCAACGCTAAATCTGACTTTTTTTACAATAATCTGAAAGACATAAACGATAAAGTCTTTGTATTACTGTATGGCTTTGATTATCCAAACTTACAACCCTTAATTGATAGCGGTCAAATGACAGAATTAAGAGTAAAAGACTATGCTGCAGCCTTTCGTGTCTTAGAAAAAATGCCGCAAGACGCAGTGTTTGTGGAAATGACCTCTCGTATTAAATACAACTTAAAAATACAAGGTCGAGATCTAAAACAATATAAGTTACAAGACTTTTCAGCATTAATCCCAAGCTACCCTATTTACTTAGCGCTCGATCCAAAGATGGATAAAGACATTCAAACATTTATTAACCAGAAATTATCCGACATGTCTGATTCAGGTTCACTAACAGAAATAATTAATCGCTATATCTGACACTATTACACCGGTAAATAAGTCGCTAACTTAGTTATCGGTGTATGTATTACCCCTTTTAAAATCTATTAAGGTGCATCAAATTTAATCAACATAACTAGATTCAAACATATGTCCTAGCTTGTCAGCTTTAGTTTTAAGGTAACCTGCATTATGCAGGTTATGACCTTCTTGTAACGGCACGCGTTCCGCAATATTGATCCCCGCTTTCATTAACGCATTTACCTTACGCGGATTATTGGTCATTAAATTAACTGCATTTATATTCAAGTGGCCTAACATTCCTTGGCAAAAAGTATAATCTCGCATATCAGCCGCAAACCCTAGACGTTCATTTGCTTCAACTGTATCTGCGCCATTATCTTGTAGGTGGTAAGCTCTAATTTTATTTAACAAACCGATGCCACGCCCCTCTTGGCGTAAATACAAGATCACACCACTCCCTTTAGCAACAATATTTTGCATTGCTTTTGCTAACTGAAAGCCACAATCACAACGCGCACTGAATAAGGCGTCACCAGTCAAACATTCCGAATGTAAACGAATTAATACAGGCTCACTTGGATCAAGCTCACCATAAACTAAAGCTAAGTGCTCTTTACCTGTCGCGTTTTCAATAAAGCCATTCATTTGAAATGTACCGAATTTAGTCGGCAACTTTGCACTATCAACATAAGAGATCAAATTATAAGGTGCTTGCTGAGCTAAATCACAACGTACATCCATTAATATCCGACCAAGTTCATTGCGTCCGCAACCATCACCACCGTCCCCCCAATAAGTGTCTTTATGCGAATGCTCTGTTAATACTTGCTCACCCGTTGCCACAAGTTGATAGGCATAAAATGGATTCTGACTAAATTTTTTCATCACGACATCACGCATGACACTGTCACGTACAGCCATCCAATCTGATTTTACAAATTGCGCATACTCTCGGCTTAAACTAAAGGCTTTATCAGGTGTCGATGCTTGACGAATTAAATTTTGTAATTCAAGATCATTGAATTTTTGCGCTTGATAATAATGTTCGCTACTTGGCCATTTAACCCCGGCAGCCTTGATGGGGGCTAACGCAAAATTCGAGAGAAAACCGAAATCTTCGTTGGGTTCGTAAAATTGTATTTCATCTATCATTTATTTCTACTCCATGAAAATAAAGCTGATTTAACATCAACATACAAGATTTAAATGCTATGCATGAGAGTGAGTATAGAGGTGATAGTGAGTGCAATACTGTTACACACTTAAAAGATTAAGACATTAAAACTAAAAATTTTACCTTAATGCCTGCAAAATCCATTTTATGATTTATCTTTATAAGGTTTATATATATTAATTCGCAAGTATAGTGACTAATATTAACGTCCTAACTATCTTTTCTTGCAATCAATAAAGTAAGTAACCTAAATTTTCATGTCCCCATTGCCACCAAATGGCACCAGCAATACATACGTAGATAACCCAAGCCAATAAACCATTCATCATTTTTGGCTGTACAATCGAATTCACTAATTTATACTCTGCTACGCCTGTTATCATCGTTTTCACTAATGGCTGTTTTTTGAGTTTATAAGCGACGATAGCAACGACATGTAAGCCTATTGCCCAAAGTAATACATCAAAATTCACGCTATGTAACCATGTCATAAAGCTAACAGTATCCGCTGCAAAATATTGCGCTAAGGGACCTTCTGACAAAATATCATCACTGGCACTGAGTCCGGTAAATAGCTGGGTTATTATTAAGCCTAAAAATAGTATAACCATGCATGCGCCAGCAGGATTATGACCAAATTTAACTCGATCAAATTTATTCTTATCACTAAGATAATCGATTAATGCTTTTGGGCTTTTTAGAAAATAGCGAAACTTTGCAGTATCACTACCAATAAAGCCCCAAATAAAACGCGTTATCCAAAGCCCCAGTAGTGCATAGCCAAACAAAAAGTGCCATTCCATTTCGCCGTTATCAGCGCAGTACCACAATGCAAATAGCAAACTCACTTGTAACCAGTGATAGCCACGAATAAATCCGTCCCAAACTTTAACCTTAACCATACAACCCTCTGCAGATAACTACGACGTAAATGTCCAACTGACATTGAGATAGGCGGCTATCTTCTAACACTTAACCAAACAATAGCAACAATTACCATAAACATACCTAAAAAATGATAAAGGGTGAAACTTTCCCCTAACAGAAATACGGCCATCAATGCAGTTAACACAGGGCCACTGCCCCCCACAATCGATGCTTGCTCAGGCCCAACTCTCGCAATGCCCTCACTCATCAAAAATGAAGGGATCACGGTACAGCCAATCGCTAACCACAGTGAAATCCAAAATACCGGCAGAGGGATACTAAGATCTTTAATATCATGCACCACCGAAAAATGAACAAAGATCATGAAACTCGCACCAAACATAGCGATACACGTAAAAACTAAACTGCCTAACTGCTGGATCTTGGCTTTACTCAGTAGTAAATAACAAGCGAAAGTAAAACAAGCCGTTAGTACTAATAACGAGCCCGTTATCACCCCCTCACCCTGTTTACCTAAGTCATGATAAAACAGTACAAAAACCCCTGCATAGGCTAAGATAAGCGCACCTATAACTTGTCGGTTAATCCGGTTCCCCAACACTAACCAACTGAGGATCACGACAACCGTAGGATAGGTAAATAACACTAATCGCTCTAGCTGTGAGCTAATATAGTTAAGCCCTTGAAGATCAAAATAACTCGACAAGTAATAACCCAAAAGACCAATACCCATCACCGGAATAAACTGTACTTTTATAGGAGATGATAACGATGGTGTTTTTCTTATCATCCACACAAATACTGCGATATAAAAAGGCAGCGACATTAGCATGCGATACGTCATTAACGTAATGCTATCAACCCCATATTGATAAGCAAGTTTAATGAAAATTCCTTTGGTCGAAAACAAGCAGGTAGCAAAAAATGCGCATAATAAACCCATTTTATGTGCTGATAGCTTATTACGTAAAACTAAACGAGTATTGTGTTGCTTTGTGTGATTGGTAGTACTGGTGCTATTACTGCTGATAGTAGTCTGTTCCATGACCCCTCCAAGATAAAAATGAAGGCTAGGAATAAGTAGAATAAAACAGATAGCTGACTACAGATCCCGTAGCCTCGCCAAAAATTAGTTAGCTGCTACTCTGGTCTCCAGAGCAGCCATAATCGAACAACAAAGTAAGTACAAGAATAAGCTGTCATCAATATCATCCTTACTTATGTTTAAAATGAATCTTAATCATGACAGCTACCTTAATATAGAACAAGCTCATAATTTAGCTAAACCACGAATCAATATAAATGCCCGCCTTTACATTGTAGTAAACATTTAAATAGCGAAAAATGGCACTAAGCAGGATAGATTTAGTGATATAGAGTTCGTAGTCCAACAATCTTCCTTAGCTCAATAATCAACCAGAGGCAGAGCGATAACCAACCAGAGGTAGTTTAATGTTTGTGCATCACAGTTTTGATATACGCTGAATAATATAACGTTAACGGTAACGGTAACACAAATGATAACTATTTATGTTGACTGGCATAATACGAAATCATAACGTGCACCTGAACCCAGAATAATAACTGGGCGATTGACAATATATCCAACTTAAACAACTGCCTAAGGGATACCAATGAAAATAATCTCTCATTTAAATATCATAACTCTAGCGTGCATCTCTGTATTAACAACAGGTTCTGTAGCCGCCGCAATTCCAAACACCATACCAAACCTATCTATGGTAGAGCATGCTTCACCGGATTTAGATTCCCTGAAAAATAATATAATTACAGATTCCTCGTTTGTTAACTCTTTATTTTATCTAGGTCATCACCTCGGCTATGCTTGGGCCGGAGGAACTCAATCACGGTATGTTGGTGAAGATATCGCAATAAGAAGAGAATCAGAAAATAAATACAGCCTTAATGCCCGTTACAACGCTAGTGATCCTTATGCTGACGGTTACCGTGCCAGTGAACGTTTAAAGGTAAAACTAAACAACATTCGTTTTGTGACTAACCCGAAAGATCTAACCTTAGGTGAACCACAAGTATATGATCGTGAAGTTTTATACACAGAGACTCATGTTTACTACAATTGGGGAGATCTCGAAGATACAGCCGTTGCCTCATTAAATTATAACCAGCAAAGCAGCTGGTCAAAAACAGATAACTTTTCATTTTCACAAACGATTGGTGTAACGAATAAATATGAAGTTGGCATACCGGGTATTGGCGGTGCTAGTTCGGAAATAAAAGCCGAATTTTCAGCAAGTCAAGGCTGGAATGAAAGCAACGGCAATTCGACAACACTAGCGGGCTCAGCCCAATACAGAGCTATAATGGAGCCACGGAGTAAGCGCTATGTAACAATCACCTTATTTAAACAAAAAGCTGATATTCCATATAACTCTAAAGTGTTTATGTTGTACGATATTAACTATGAGAATTTCTTGAGATGGAGTGGTAATTCGCATATTGACCACCCAACCAATAGACCTAATTTCCCTTATACATTTGGCGGTGCGAATGCCAAAAACCTAAGCGGTCCAGAAGCGCTAGTTGATCAATACCTACATCAGGATATTAATGGTTATGGGGAATGGGATTGGCCTAGTGCAGTACAATCATCAAAAAGTAAATATTGGTTTGAATGGAATCTTGCTAATTTAAGCAGAAAACACGGTGCTAGTATTGCCGGTAAGTTTACTACAGTCGATGCGAGTCAGTTTAATGTTGATGCCAGCGAATCAATTCCATTGACCGCTGAAGATTATGCAAACCGTAAAAGTAAAAATAAAGCAACAAGAACAAGACGTTCAGCGTCATTCAGCCAAATTGAGATGGTTATTGAAAATATTGAAAATAACGATCCCGACGGTATCATTTCAGGTCTAAATATTTCACAACCTACCGATATGATGATGAGTAATTAAAACTGAATTAACTGAGTGTTCTTCCATCACCTTGGAGGAACATTCATCCAATGATCAACTTATTTACTAATTGAGTAATCTTTCATTTCCCCTTAGATCTACGCAGGTAATTGTAGATTCACATCTATATTTATTTTCTAAAAGCGAGCCAATATATGCTTTTCCGAGCTATCAGACAAAATTATAGATAATAGTAACCAACTAATTAGGCATACCTCAGTTCAAAACATTATCGTAATCAGCCACAATAAACTAAACAAGTCTAAATTTTATATATTAGGCTATAGTACATAAACAATATTATGGTGCTATAATACCCCACCGAAAAAATAGAATCGAACAATCACACACATAGTGACAACCTATTAATTTCAATACGTTACACTATAATAATGGCGATTGTCATGTTAACGAAAATAAGGATATCTAATTGCTCAGCAAAATACTTGTTGTTGAAGACAGCCGAGCTTTTCGCAAATACCTTAATGTCCAGCTGAGTCGAGCTGGTTTTCAAGTAGTATTTGCTGAATCAATAACACAAGCACGTGAGATCCTAGCACGAGAAAGTGATTTTCTTTGTTCTGTACTCGACTACTGCTTACCTGATGGCCATGACGGCGAGATCATCGAACATGTATTGAGTTATGGTGTACAAGCCATTATTTTAACCGCTCATTTCAGTGATCAAATTCGTGAAAAGGTGCTATCAAAAGGTGTCATTGACTACTTGTTAAAAGACAGTGTATCGTCGGTATCCTATCTAATCCCATTATTACAACGTCTGCAAGAAAATTGTCGCCATAAAGCACTGGTCGTTGAAGACTCTGCAACCGTGCGTTTCCATCTCATTAACTTACTTGAGCGACAAAACCTGCAGGTCATTGCGGCTGAGAATGGTGAGCAAGCAATCGAGTTATTACAGCAGCATCCTGATATCAGTTTGATCATCACAGATCATGATATGCCTATTAAAGATGGTATTACCATGACCCGAGAGATCCGACGAAAATTCGATCGGAATCAACTGGCTATTCTAGGTTTATCTGGCAGTAGTGATCGATCGATGACAGCCCGCTTCCTTAAAGCTGGCGCCAATGATTTTCTCTATAAGCCTTTTAATCAAGAAGAGTTTTATTGCCGTATTCATCATATTCTAAGCATGAAAGATACCGCCGACAAACTCTACAAGATGGCCAACCAGGATGCGTTAACAGGTTTATGGAACCGACGCTACTTCTTTAGCCAGCACAGTAGCGGTACCACAGCTGAGGATAAAAATATTGCCATGTTGGACATTGATTTTTTCAAAAAAGTGAATGACAACTATGGTCATGATGGTGGTGATACAGTCTTAGTATCCATCGCTCAACAATTACAACAGCACTTTTCAGATGCGACGGTTGCACGTTTTGGAGGAGAAGAATTCTGTATTCAAAGCAATAGCGACCGTACTGTTTTTGTATCGCAGCTGGAATCAATACGCCATAAGATTGAGCAATTAACCATGACGCACAATAGCGCAGAAATCAAGATCACAATCAGTATTGGCTCCTGCTTTGGCAATAAACCAATTGATGAAATGCTCTCTGAAGCCGATTCTCGTTTATACAAAGCGAAAACAAATGGCCGAAACCAAGTTGTCTGGCAATAGCGTAATAAGAAGAGTGCTGAGCTTATCGATTCTTAGAGTCTTAGCACGTTAACAATATGAATGTTGTACTTCACATTACAACATTCATTCGATAATCAAAATAACCTATTTACTGATTGGGTAGTTTTTCATTTTCCACTCACGGATGCCGCCATCCATTGAGATTACGTCTCTATAACCCATTCGTTGGATGAACTCAGCTGATAACGCAGAACGATAACCGCCACCACAATACAGTACAATACAGGTATCAAGTGCTGGGTATTTAGCTTCTAAATCACGCTCGATGATGCCACGGCCCATGTATTCAGCGCCGCTTATACGACTTGCAGCCCATTCGCTTTCTTCGCGCACATCAACCAGTACAAATTGCTTACCTTCGTCTTGCCACTGCTTTACATCATCACAACTACATTCTTTGACTACTTTACGTGCTTCATTACATAAATCTAAAAATCGTTGACTATGAGCCATGTTGTTATCCTTTCAGTTAAATACCAAGTCATTACTAAACTACTATTTCATTTTGTATCCTATATTTCAATAACTAAAAATATAAAAACAAAAAACCCGCCGAAGCGGGTTTTTTAACAGTCTGAAGACCAACAAGTTAACTAGGTTTCCCTAAGGCTTACATCATTGGGTCTTGGTCTGCGCCTTCTTTTTCTACCACTGGTGGTAACATCGTCTCACGACTTACGCCTAAGCGTAGTGCTAATGCACTTGCTACGTAAATCGAAGAGTATGTACCAACTACAATACCAATCAGCAATGCAAGTGCAAAACCGTGGATCAGTGCGCCACCTTTCAGGAATAATGATACTAATACCATTAATGTTGTACCTGACGTGATTAACGTACGTGATAATGTCTGCGTCAATGATACGTCCATGATTTCCACAGAGTCATCAGTGCGCATGCGGCGGAAGTTTTCACGGATACGGTCAAATACAACGATAGTATCATTCAATGAATAACCAATAACGGTCAATAGCGCCGCTAAAATAGTTAAATCAAACTCAATCTGTAATACCGAGAAGATACCTAACGTGATAATAACGTCATGCGCAAGAGCCAATACAGCGCCCGATGCTAAACGCCATTCAAAACGTACACCAACATAAAGCAAGATACAAATTAACGCAGCAAGCAGCGCTAGACCACCTTGCTCTGTTAATTCATCACCGACGTTTGGACCAACAAACTCGATACGACGCATTTCTACGCTCTTATCATAGCCCTGTAATGCATTGATAATTTGACTACCAAGATGCTTATTATCCAAACCTTCACGTGGGGCAATACGGATCAATACATCACGACTAGAGCCGAAATGTTGGATCACCGCATCATCAAATCCTTCCGCAGATAATAGCGGACGGATAACCTCAAGATCAGCTGGTTTATCATAACCAACTTCAATCACCGTACCACCGGTGAAATCAAGACCCCAATTAATACCTTTAATCGCAATAGAAGATATCGATAAAATAACTAACAGCGCTGACAAAATAAACGCGGGCTTCGCCATCTTCATAAAGTGGATCGTGCGTTCTGTTTTAATAATTTCAAACATAATTAATCCCCTTAGATTGAAAGTTTATCGATTTTTTTATTACCCCAAAGGAAGTTCACGATCGCACGTGTACCTATGATGGAAGTAAACATAGAAGCAGCAATACCAATTGCTAACGTAATAGCGAAACCTTTAATCGCACCAGTACCAACCGCAAACAAAATGATCGCTGTTAATAACGTGGTAATATTTGCATCGGCAATAGTTGATAACGCATTATCATAACCACTATGAATTGCTTGCTGAATACTTCTGCCTTCTTTTAGCTCTTCACGAATACGTTCAAATACTAGTACGTTCGCATCAACCGCCATACCAATCGTTAATACGATACCAGCAATACCTGGTAGCGTCATTGTCGCGCCTGGGATCATCGACATGATACCAATGATCATGATGATATTTGCAGATAACGCGACATTGGCAACAAGACCAAATTTACGGTAATAGATAGCCATGAAGATAACAATTGCGATCATGCCATAAATCATCGCAGATAAGCCGTTTTCGATGTTTTGCTTACCTAAGCTAGGACCAATGGTACGTTCTTCAACGATTTGAACTGGCGCAACTAACGCACCTGCACGTAATAATAACGCCAGATTTTTAGCTTCGCTTGCGCTGTCTAAACCCGTAATACGGAAACTACGACCTAACTGCGCTTGAATTGTCGCCACGTTAATGACTTCTTCAATTTTTTGTAATTTCGATTTACCATCAGCAGTTTTCTCACCCGTAGGCTTGTATTCAATGAATACCGTTGCCATTGATGTGCCGATTGCTTTCTTCGTCGCACGAGACATTTTACTGCCACCTTGCGAATCAAGATCAATATTAACCTGTGAACGGCTAAACTCATCTAAGCTCGATGTTGCACCTGTGATGTGGTTACCCGTTAAGATAACTTGTTTCTTCAGTACGACTGGACGACCGTCACGCGTGGTATATTTTTGGCTACCAGCAGGTACTCGGTTGCTGTAAGGGTCCGCTTTATTATCAACTAAACGGAATTCTAACGTAGCCGTAGCACCTAAAATTTCTTTCGCTCCAGCGGTATCCTGAACACCCGGTAATTCAACAACAATGCGGTCTGCACCTTGACGCTGTACTAGCGGCTCAGCAACACCTAATTGGTTTACACGATTACGGATAATAGTGATATTTTGTTGAAGGGCATATTCTTTGATTTCGGCAAGTTTGGATTCTGACATTTTTGCTGAGAGACTAAATTGACCATTACTTTCACTGTCAGTTAACAGTAGATCTGCATATTTAGACTTAAGGAATTTCTCTGCTTTGTCGCGTGTTTCAGCATCACGAAAACGCGCTGTAACACCGTTACTGTTTTTACGTATTGCGGTATAACGCAGTTTTTCTTCACGTAAATCGGTACGAAAATCTTGCAACATTTGATCTTGTGCTTTCACTAACGCTTCTTGCATATCAACTTCTAATAAGAAGTGAACACCACCACGTAAATCAAGACCAAGTTTTAACGGTCCAGCACCAAGACTTTGTAACCAGTCAGGCGTTGAAGGGGCAAGGTTTAAAGCAACAATGAATTTCTGACCAAGTTGTTCTTTTAAAATTTCACTAGCAAGTAGTTGTTGTTCGCTGTCATTTAAACGAATCAATACTTGATTATTTTCTAATGAAACGCTTTTATAACTGAGCTCTTGTTTATCGAGTTCTGCTTTAACTTTATCGAGTGTTGATACTTCAATAACAGCACCACGTGCAGCAGAGACTTGAACAGCGGGGTCTTCCCCGTATAGATTCGGTGTGGCATAGAGTAAACAAATGGCGATCGTAGCGATCACCATTAGATACTTCCACAGAGGATATTTGTTTAACACAATATTACCTTACTGGGATACGGAAAAGATTAAAGCGACTGCATGCTACCTTTTGGTAATACTGCTGCAATGTAATCACGCTTAATAGTGACGTTAGTAGCATCAGCAATACTGAGCACAACATAATCATTACCATCAGAAATCTTTGTTATTTTGCCCACGATGCCACCAACAGTAAGTACTTCCTCACCTTTAGACAACGATGACATTAGGTTCTTCTGTTCTTTTTGACGTTTCGCTTGTGGACGATAGATCATAAAGTAGAAGATCACACCAAAAATACCTAACATGATCAACATTTCGTAACCACCACCAGCTGGAGCAGGAACACCTTCAGCAGCAACTGCGTTTGCAATGAAAAAATTACTCATTTTTATTTCCCTTTATAAATTTTGATATTGATATGATAAACCAATCACATTACATTACTACTAATGAGAAAGGTTTACCAAACTTTGATCGACAATCAGATTAGTGTTTGCTTAATAATTAAGCGCCAGACTTAGCTAAAGGTGGCACTTCACGGCCTTGTTTAGTATAGAAATCTGTAACAAACTCTTCAAACGTATCAGAATCAATCGCGTCACGGATACCTTGCATCAGGTTTTGGTAGTAACGCAAGTTATGCATTGTGTTTAAACGCGCACCTAAGATCTCGTTACATTTGTCTAAATGGTTCAGGTATGAACGCGAGTAGTTCTTACATGTGTAGCAATCACATTCAGGATCAAGTGTACCAGTATCTGTTTTATGCTTGGCATTACGGATCTTAATTACACCTTCACTTGTGAATAAGTGACCATTACGTGCATTACGTGTTGGCATTACACAGTCAAACATATCCACACCGCGACGAACACCTTCAATCAAATCTTCAGGTTTACCAACGCCCATTAGGTAACGTGGTTTATCTTCAGGAATTTGTGGGCAAGTGTGCTCAAGGATACGGTGCATATCTTCTTTTGGCTCACCAACAGCTAGTCCACCAACCGCATAACCGTCAAAACCGATGTCTAATAAGCCTTTCACCGAAATATCACGTAAGTGCTCGTAAACACCACCTTGAATAATACCAAACAAGTTATTTTTGTTGTCTAATTTATCAAAGTGATCACGTGAACGTTGTGCCCAACGTAATGACATGCGCATTGATTTTTCAGCTTCAGATTCTGTCGCTGGGTATGGTGTACATTCATCAAAAATCATTACAACGTCAGAACCCAGATCATCTTGGATTTCCATTGATGTTTCTGGATCTAAGAAGATTTTGCTACCGTTTACAGGGTGACGGAAATGCACACCCGCTTCAGTAATTTTACGCATTTTACCTAGGCTGAATACTTGGAAACCACCTGAATCAGTCAGGATAGGTCCCTGCCAGTTCATGAAGTTATGTAAACCACCGTGTTGCTTCATTACTTTCTGACCAGGACGTAACCACAGGTGGAAGGTATTACCTAAAAGAATATCAGCGCCTGTTGCGTCAACTTCTTCTGGTGTCATACCTTTAACTGTACCGTAAGTACCTACAGGCATGAATGCTGGTGTTTCAACAACACCACGTTCAAAGATTAAGCGTCCGCGACGTGCGTTACCAGTCGTTTTATCTAATTCGTACTTTAACTTCATATAAACCTCAAGTCAGAGAAACAGTCTGACATTACTTCTCTTAAAAAATTCAAACAACATACGCGATTGGCAATTGTTTATCGTGAACAAACTAACCGTGAATGAATAAACATCGACTCACTGTTAATTAAATTTATACAGCGGTCTGCTTAGTCACAAACATCGCATCACCATAACTAAAGAAGCGGTATTTTTCAGCTATAGCATGTTGATAAGCTGGCATCACATGGTCATAACCAGCGAATGCAGATAACAACATAATCAACGTTGATTCTGGTAAGTGGAAATTAGTGACCATAGCATCAACAAGTTGGAACTCGTAACCAGGGTAAATAAAGATTTCAGTGTCATCAAAGAATGGCGCTAGCGGTAAGCCTTTTGCCATTGTTGCTTGCGCTGCACTTTCTAAAGAACGGACTGACGTTGTACCCACTGCAATCACGCGACCGCCGCTCGCTTTTGTTTCAGCAATTTTGGTGACAACTTCTTCAGAAACTTCGGCATACTCTGAATGCATATGATGATCAAGAATATTATCCACACGTACTGGCTGGAAAGTTCCCGCACCAACGTGCAGTGTCACAAACGCCGTGCTTACACCTTTCTTAGCAAGCTCTGCTAACAATGCTTCATCAAAATGTAAACCCGCTGTTGGTGCCGCTACAGCACCCGGTTTTTCATTGTAAACCGTTTGATAGCGTTCTTTGTCTGAATCTTCATCAGGACGATCGATATAAGGCGGCAATGGCATATGACCAATGTCTTCTAATACTTCCAATACATGGCGTTCGTCTAAAAATTTCAGTTCGAATAACGCATCGTGACGGGCAATCATTTCGGCATTTACAGTGCCTTCTAAGATAAGTTGAGCACCAACTTTAGGGGACTTAGAAGAACGCACATGCGCAAGTACAGAGTGCTCACTAATAACACGCTCAACAAGTACTTCAATTTTACCACCTGAAGCTTTTTGACCGTACATACGCGCAGGAATAACACGCGTATTATTAAATACCATTAAATCGCCAGCTTCAACTAAATCGAGGATATCAGTAAACTGCTTATCAGCCAGCTCACCGCTATTACCGTTTAGTTGGAGTAGACGGCTTGAACGGCGATCCGCTTTCGGATAACGGGCAATTAACTCGTCAGGAAGACTAAAATTGAAATCTGAAACCTGCATGAAGGTACCTTAAAATCGAACTTAAAATTGAAATAGTCCGCTAGTCTAGTTATCAAGTCGCAGAAGATCAAGTTAAGAACACCACAGCTGCAAACATCAAACTTAATACTTATAAAAAACGCGCTAAAGTAGCGCGTTTTTTATAGCAAATTCATTCACTTTTTAACAAACTCAGTAACATTACTCGTTGTTACATCACCTCTAAATGCTTTACGACTGTAAAGTTTTAACAAAGGTAAAACTCGGCTTGCTTCATCCTCGCTCCAAGCTACTCCGTAAAAAGTAAGTTTACTCCCAATATCAAAGTGATGTTTTTCAGTACAGAGCATACGCTCTCCATTCGGCCAACAAATGACAAATTTACGTGCTAATTTACGACCTAATTTACGTGAAACAACAAAACCAACACCACCAATACTGATATCTTTAGCTATTGCTTTAGCCAAAAAAAAATCCATAAACAAAAAACGTCGATAAATTTTTATTGGCAGGCCTTTAGTTTGATAGATAAGTGGAATTGATCTTGATTCAAACTTCCAACGATAAAATTTACGATTCGGTTCAATCTCCATAATCACTTCCCTACGTTATCAAATAAGACTTTTGATCTTAATACGGGTCTATTATATTCAGCCCTATCAACCGCGTTATCAATAGCATTATCCGGTTTATCTCGATTAAATAACGACTTAATGGCTTCTTCAGCGTCTTCAGTCAGTAACAATAACTCGATCCGTCGATTAACACTCGATTTAGGATTCGCAGCATCAATAGGCATCGTATCTGACATAGCGACGACTTGTGCAACACGCTCTCTCGGCATTCCACCAATTTGTAGCATTTGCCTTGCTTGTAGCGCCCGTTGGCTAGACAGCTCCCAATTAGTAAATGCCGCATTATGAAACTTAGAGCGATCTGTATGCCCAGAGATCATTAACTTATTTTCAATAGGAATAAAAACGGGCGCTAATGAGCGTAAGACATCCTGAAAAAATGGTGTCATCTGAGCACTACCACGGCGGAACATCTTATGTTGAGCGTTATCACGTAATAGAATTCGTAAACCTTGTGGCACCACTTCAATGTCAATATTTTCCGCTGCACCAATCGAATCAGTAATAGCTTCTAATTTAGAGGCTAATAATGCTAATTGTTCTGGAGAAGTTAACAGCCCTTTCAGCAATGAACTCATCATAGCCTTATCACCGTAACCACTATCCCCTTCATCATCTGCAGTACGCTGATTTAAAGAACGAGCCGTTTTTTTAGATACTGATTTTTTTGTTAGATCTGGCTGATGTTTACTGTCTAATACAGATAAGTCAGCGCCAATACTTATCGGCAAAGGATCACCATTAAAATCAAATGGATTACTTTCACTCTCAAATAATGAATAACTACGTACTCGTTTAGAAAATTCCTCACGTTCATCGGGTTCAGAAACAGCGAGGATCCACAACACCATAAAAAAAGCCATCAAAGCTAACATGAAATCAGCAAATGCGACTTTCCAAGCACCGCCACCTTTAGATTTACCGCGATTTCTTTTTTTACGCTTAACAATAATACTTTCTGACATTAGCCTACCTTAGCGTTAAGCCACTCTTCCATTTCAATAAATGTCGGCTTAATTTCTCGATCTATCAGCTTGCGCCCAGAATCAACAGATAGCACCGGTGATTTACCTGAAATATGTGTCACCATCATCGTTTTTACGCAAGTCAATAGCATTAATTTATGATGAACGCGCGCAGCAAGTGATTCGCCAATCGGTTCAAATAAGCAGTAGCATAAAAAAATACCAAGAAAAGTCCCGACTAAAGCTGCACCAACGTGTAAACCAATCATCATTAATGGTCCGTCTAGCGAAGACATAGTAATAATAATACCCATTACGGCTGCTAAAATACCAAAGCCAGGCATAGCTTCACCAGTAGTATGCAAGGCTTCTGATGGTTTTAATAAATCATCTTCAAGCGCTTCTATTTCACTTTCTAACACATGTTCTAACTCATGAGGCGACATTTTACCCATTGACATCATACGAAAGTTATCAGTAATAAAATGCATTAATAGACGATCAGAATGGATGTTTTCGTATTGTAAGAATAATGAACTCGTTTCCCAATTTTCAATGTGTTCATCAATCGACTTTAGTCCTTTATTACGAACCATTTCCAGCAGCGTATGCATCACCAACAGTAATTCTTTCATTACCTCGCCGCGTTCGGGTTCTTTTTTAAAAGATGCAAAGAACTGATTTTTTAATTCAACCAATACATACTTAGGATTTGCGATCAACATTGAACCAATACCAGCACCTAGAATAATCAGTAATTCAGCTGGTTGCCACATTGCAGCAAGTTTTCCTCCTGCAAGGACAAAACCACCGAAAACACAAAGGAGGATGACCCCCAGACCTACAAATTTTTGCATAACAATGCCTTACAATAAATTGGTTAAATGAGAATGGAGCTTCTTAAGCGCCAATTGATGTAACTGACACACTCTAGATTCAGTGATCTTAAGGGTAAGGGATATCTCTTTCATATTAAGTTCATATTGATAATATAAGGTCAGTAATAATTGATCTCTTTGATCGAGTAAAGACAGTGTTTTTTTAAGGCTACGCTTCATATCAAAGTTTTGAATATCTGAGTTTTCATCTTTAATATCAGTACCTGCTTGCAGTAACTCATCGAAGCTCTGCATCTCTTCAGATACACTATCAAAGATCATATCTTGCAGCTGTTCAGCATCAATCTCTAAAAATGCCATTAACTCTTTTTCATTCGCTTCCCGACCTAACGTACGAGATAAAGTACGTCTAGCATGATTTAATGAGTGACCTTGTTGACGTGCTTGACGTGGGCGCCAATCCAGCCTCCTTAGTTCGTCTAATATCTCACCTCGTATACGCTGAAAAGCGTAGCTTTCAAATGCATCATCAGGCTCACAGCCATAACGGCGAATAGCTTCAAGTAAACCCATAGTCCCAATCTGAACAAGATCTTCATAGGATTGCAGCGTACCAATCTGGCTACGTAAATGCGTCACCGCCCGCTTGACTAAATGCATATATTTAATCAATAACGCATTTTCATCTACAACTGATGTTCTAGCATTAAAAGAACTGTCGTCCCAAGCAACCGAGTTTGTCACAGCAAGCCCCTATTGAATAACCAGTTTGGTAATCAGAACATCATCAATGATGCCATTCATTTCATACCGAGTGAGTTCTTCATCTAAGCCTGACAGCATCTCTATTTCTAATTGTTCTATATTTTTCAAATTTTTACGAATCATGTCATAACTGCGTTGACTGAGATTCTGAACAAAAGAATTACGGATCACCGGCATGTAATAATTAATCCCCTCAATAGACGCTTCTAATTTAGTCTCTAAAGTAACTTCCATCATGACGTAGTAAATAGTGCGTTCACTTTCAACACTTACTACCATTTTATCAAGAGGTATATAAAACGGTCGTACCGATTGTGCTACTTCTGGCGTTTGCACTAATGCTTTAATCTGATCCTGATATTTAAAACCTAAAAATCCCATTGCAGCGATAATTACTAACCCAACAATTAATATTTTGACTTTCATATATGTATTAAAACCTTAATTTTTAAAATCACACCAGAGTATTAAATAAACCATGCAACTCGATTGGCGGAAGCATTGCATTTTCTGTTTGCTCTTCAGAAAAAGATAATGCGACATTATTTTCACTTTCCTTAAATTCTTTTTCTCCAGAACCGCCACCGACATTAACATCGACACCAGTACCAAACTGATTAGAAAGCTCACTTCGAAGCTGCTGTAATGATGCCTGTAGTGCATCTCTGATCGCACTGTTACTGGTATTAACCATTACAGTTAAACGGTCTCCGTCCATGCGAACAGATAAATCTAAGCGGCCAAGATCAGGTGGATCCAAACGTATATTTGCTTGTTTGATATTCTGATGAACTTGCATTTCAATACGATCTTGCAACACATTAAATAATTGTTTAGACCATGCATTTTGCTGACTATCCATTTTGACAGCTGACCACTCATGTCTTCCTTGACTTGCTTGCTGTACTAAACGATCAGGGGCGTTAATATCGGCAACTTGTTGCTCGATACGCAGGCTTGCAACATCCACTGGTTTTTTATCGCTTAGATGTGCATTCGTTAACCTATCCAGCAATGCTGCAGTCGATAATGTTTGCATCGCCTTAATGTCAGGGTTAGCTATCCCCTTCACTTTAACGGCATCCGCCGCACTCGTATCTGTAGATTGCGTTTGATGCCTCACTGCTTGTAACAGCGATATTGACGATGCTTGTTGATGGGTAAGTTCAACATTATTTACTGTATTTATTGCCGACACAGAGCGACTCTCAAACTGTGTAGAAAGTGGCGACATAGATGCAACGGAGGCACTCGTCACTGCCAACTCTACTGTTGTAGTTGTAGTTGCAGTTGCAGTTGCAGTTGCAGTTACATTCTCTTCAGGTGCTAAAAAATGAGCAAAATCACTGTCTTTATTTTTGTCTCGAGGAACTAAATTGTCCTGATGATCTGGGCTAACAAAATCAATACTATCTTGATCTTCAGCATCAATACTATGACCACTTTGTTTATCAGCCTCTTTCGCTTGCTGAGGTTGCTGCTTGATAGTATTCGTAGAAGTATGATGTTGAGCGCCTGTATGACTGACTGCAGTCCTGTTCATTGCAATCATATTTCTAGTTCCTGATACGCCATGATACCTTCTCTATTTTGGGTATGGTTTTCCATTAAGCTAGCGAGACGCGTTTGTTGCTGTTTGCATAATTCTAGGACTTTATAATGGCTGCTTTTTAAGGCAGTGAGTTCTCTATGTAATTGTAACTTTAGCGCTGGTTTTAAATTCAATAACGAAAGTAAGGTAGCAACTTCATTGTCTAACTTAACCATTACGTCGACGTTAATATTTTCATTACTTGCATTTATAACGCGGCAAAAATGATTATGTAAAATAATAATTTGCTGCTGTAATGATTTTATATCTAACACTCTTACTACCTCAGTCAATACGCCCTAATGAAATATTATGCAAACTACAGACCAACTGTTAAAGCCTTGTTATTTAAGTAAAATTAAAATAATAAAGGAAACTTAACTTCCGCTTAACTTCCGCAAGCGGAACTAATAACACCGGGATGCCCCAGCATTATAGTCCAATATTATCGAGCTAAAACTAAGCAGCATCTCGGCCTATATTTTCCCAGCCCTCTTTCAAATTTTCCATGACATTAACAACAGTAGTAAGTTCTTCAACATCATTACTGATACTCATGTTATATAGTGCATTTGCACAGTACTCATATAAATGATGAAGATTAACCGCTACTTCGCCGCCCTCTTCCATATCAAGTGCCGCATCTAAACCCGATACAATATCTAAACATTTACTAATAGATTTACCTTTATGCTCATATCTACGACCTAAAATATGACCTTCTGCACGTGCTATTTCATCTAATAGCCCATCAATTAACATCACCACTAATTTGTGGGGATCGGCCGTGGCAGCCTGTGCTTCGGTATTGGTTTCCTGGTAGGCATCATAACCCGGATCAAATTCGTTCATGTTTCTATCCTATTGACTAAAATTGTTGGCTCATACCAAACAGACGACTGGTCTGCTGCATCTGACTCTGTAATTGCTGCATCGCAGTAAACTGTTTCAGGTAGCGCTGATACAGACTCTCCATCTGCACATCTAACTGCGCGGTTTTATCTTGCAGTCTATCAATTTCTGAATTTAAACTCGACACTCGGTTATCAAAGAGACCGCGTGATTTGCTATAAGGTTCTAACGTCGTAGATAATCTGTCCACAATGCTATCTTTACCCAACAACATGTTATTGAGAATATCCGGATCTTTATCTAACGATTTGGCCAAAGCTGTTTTATCTAGGGATATTTCGCCATTTTTGTCAAACTTAAGACCAACCTGACTCAGGTAGCCACCATCGGGCAAATTAGAAAATACAGCGCGTAACTGACGCATCATCGAGGAAGCCGTGCTGTCACCAGACAGAGCTGCCCGAGTTATCTTTTTAGTATCCCCACTCTCAACCTTAGAGACCGTCGCGGTTTTTACCCGACCGACCAAGCTATTATAAGCACTGACCAGCGACTCTAATGATTTGGTGATGGCATCATCATCACGCCCGACCGTTAATGTGAGCGGCTTGTCGGTTTCGGTTTTGGTTATTAATTCCAAGGTGAGATTATCGGTAATATTTTCAACTTTGTTTGACTGTGAAATAATCTTGATGCCATTAAAGGTTAATTCGGCATCCTGCGCCTTGCTCAATTCGATTTGACCTGTGACTATAGTTTTCTTGGGATCAGCAGGGTCTGTAACAGTTTTAGGGGTAACTATTTCATCTAATGTCTTAGAACCTCCGACATACTCCACTTTCAGCGCATGCTCGGTACCGGTTTTTGAACTGCTCAATACCAGTTTAACATCTGTACCGGTGCGAATAATGGCAGCCTGCACCCCGGGATTATCTTTCGCATTGTTGATCGCGTTACGCAAATCCATCAGGTTAGCGTCGGCAGGTAATATCTTGGTATCACTGAGCGTGAGCGTCCACGGCTTACCACCTACCGTAAAAATGAGTTCGCCCTCATTCGGTATCTTCACATTCTCATCTTTAAACGTCAGGCCGATGCGTGATGCCTTGGCCAACTGGCTGACCTCAATGCTGTAATCACCCACAATAGCGCCGTCAGTGGTGCTGGCTTTAATAATGCCTTCACTACTTAACTTCGTATTTGTCGCCCTCAAGTCACTGTTTTTACTTAAATCTTTAAGCGCTGTTGATAAATCACCTACCTTTCCGTCTAATGCTTTGAACGCTCTAATCTTATTATTGACAGTCGCTTTCTGCGTATTACTGTGTTTATCCAAACCTGCACGGGTAGCAGCCACCAACTTTGAGGATAAAGAAGCGGGATCTATTGCCATAACGACTCCATAAAAACAAAAAAGATCCTATATTCATAGCTGGATATAGGATCATATTTTTAATTCCAAACGGAATTAATGTATAACTCGGTCATTACGCGATTAACGTAATAGCCCCATTACCATGCCGCCGATCTGGTTGCTCTTACCAAGAACAGACATACCAGATTGCATTAACAGCTGTTGCTTAGTCATGCTTGCAGATTCTGAAGCAAAATCAGCATCCATAATACGACCTTTAGACAGTTCCGTATTTTGGTTCATGTTGCCAAGGTTATTGATTGTATGATCTAAACGGTTGATAGATGCACCGAATTGACCACGTAAAGAGCCAACAGCATCAATCAAAGCATCCGCACTCTTCATTGCCGTCTGTGCAGACGCCTGATCGCTAACATTACCTAAACCAGCTTGCGTTGTAGCCAGAGTGCTTAACTTATCAGATACATTTAGCTTCATAGTCTCATTAGCAGATGCACCGATTTGGAAAGTAATCTCTTCACCAAAGGCACCTTTTGTACTCTCAACTAGTTTTGGTGTCTTGTCGTCTACTTCGTTTGTTTTCACTGCCAAAGCATCTGCAGCAGTTTTTGCCGCTGCGATTAATGCTGCATCAGCAGGTTTGGCTTTTAAGGCTGCTTTAGCTGCTACATCCGCATCAAATTCAGTTTTAAGCGCTGCTGTACGTGCAGTATCACGATCTGTAACTTCTTTTGCTGTAACTTCTGTTGCTAATAGTTTCTTACCTTCACCGTACTGAGTATTTTGCGCGATGTTAGTTAATTCTGCCGCTAACTCTTTGTATTCATCATTTAGCGCTGTGTATTCTGCTTTGCCGTTAGTGCCGTTAGACGCTTGCGTAGCAATATCTTTCATACGTTGACCAATGCTGCTCATCTCTGACAATGCGCCTTCTGCAGTTTGCATCATAGAGATTGAATCCTGCGCGTTACGCATACCCACTTTCTGACCGTTAGACTGAGTTTGTAAACGTGTTGCGATCTGTAGGCCCGCCGCATCATCCGATGCAGAATTGATACGCATACCGGTACCCAAACGTTGCATTGCTGTTGATAGCATGCTGTTAGTTTTGCCCAGTTGGTTTTGAGTAGCCAGTGACGCGTAGTTAGTATGAATTGATAAAGCCATGTTGGAGTATCCTAATGTAATTAGTTATAAAGAGATGAAGTAAAAGTATTCAATGCCTTCTCATCTCGCTTATAAATAAAAAGCGACATTCGATTTTAAAAACTTAAATTTATTTTTGTTTTTATTTAAAATAACTAAAAATAAAAAAAGTTAATTGAATAAAAATAACTTTATCTATCGAATAATAAAAATGCACTCAATGAATCCAGTTATAACTGAGGTCATTAAATACATTTTCATATATTACATATTGTTTATTACATATTATTTGTTATTTGTTATTTGTTATTTGTTATTTTATGAGTAATGATACTGCAGTATTTCGAGAGATATTCGCTTGTGCTAATAAACTCGTTAATCGGCTACCAAAGTCTCCCTCAGTTAATAATTCAGACAACTCAGATTCCACGGCTCTAATATCAATACGGCCAGATTGTACATTTTTATTCTTAACCTGATCCATTGCGGCTCTTAGCTGAACGATGGCATGACGCACATCAGCTTGTACTTGTCTTACTTGTTCATTGACGTCTTGCTTATGCACATTTTGTTTATCGGCATTGCCGTCGATAGCGTCAGCTAAACTCAATAAAGCACCAACTTGTAATCGCATCTGCACTGGCACAGGATTCCCCGCAGGTACTCGAATACCTTCACCAGAAAATAATACCGGTTCATTAAAGAACCGACTATTATCAGATGTCGGATTGAATACTAATTTTTGCTCAGCATTAAGTGTCACCTTGGTATCAACCGCAGCTAAAGAGCGGTTAATACTCATTAATATTTCTTTTGGCTCAGCATAAGCTGGAATATGAAAACTCACCGATTTACCCGCGGATGGCAATACCATACTCAGTGTTTCTGCAGGTTTTTTCGCTAATAAATTCACACTATTCAACACGTAATTAGGGCGGTCTGAATGGCGATTCAATACTTTTGGCTGTAATTGGCCATTTAAATCTTTACTTGTGACATGGTCAAGTTGGCGCACTCGGTTAGACATCACTTCAACATTATTAACTTTGCTATTGAGCATAGTATTAATATTAACAAGCTCCCGATACACTGTACCTAAACTACTCTCAGCACTTTTATATTGACTAAAAGCCAATTGGTTTGAATTCAGCCCAGACCAACGCGCTAAGCCTGATGCTGCTACATTAGCATTGCCTTGTTTGTGCTGTTCATTCGTCGCTAACTTGCTATCAACGGCATCAACACTCGACCCTTTAGTCGATTTATTTGCCGCTGGAGTAGCAAGATATGGGGAATGTTTAGTGCTATTAATTAAATTATCACTAACTTTATTAAGTAAATTTATCATTGTCTTACATCACATTAAACAAGCTTAATCTACTTGCCTTAACATAAACCTGCTGTGTAGTTTTTAGTGCTAATTCAGCTTGAGCCAAATCAAATGACGCCATGCCATAATCGAGTTGTTCTAAGGATAACTGCAGATTTTTGCCATATAAACTAATATCAGCATTTGTATCTTTCGTTTGCATAATTTCTGATAGACGAGTACCTACAATTGTAAGTAATTGTAAATTAGTATCGATACTCGAATCCACCGCACCTAACATCATCTTTATATCACCAGGCACTTCGGTACCTAGATTCAATTTTTCAATATACCCATCTACATCTTTGAAAAAATCTTTACCGCCATCAAAGAATGTCGCATCAGCATTCACATTGGCAGCCACTTTCACTCCAGACGCAATGGTAATGTAACGTTCACCATTATCACCGCCATAGCTATAATCCCCCGTAACAGGATCCGGTCCTGCAATCGGTTGTTTCTCTACTTCAGAGCCAGAAAATAAGTATTTACCATTACTGCCTTTCGAATTTACGGTGGCTAATAATGAGTCTTTTACAGACTTCATTTCCAACGCAATCGCTTTACGTCCTTCTTCGTTTAGCGTGCCATTACCCGCTTCTAACGTTAAATCACGTAACTTGTCAAAGTGATCATTAATACTGGTAATATATGTTTCAGCACCCGATAAGTGTCTACGCACATTTTCAATATTTGTATCAAACTGCTTTAGACTCACCTGTTCAGCTTGTAAAGCCATCAGTTTCACTGCACCTAGCGGATCATCTGATGGTTTAACCATACGCTTGCCCGATGCCTTTTGTTGACTGATATGAGAAAAAATACTTGCACTTCGTTCCATTCCACTCATGACGGTACGCTGAAGCTGAACTGTACTCACTCGCATAATTATTCCTTACATCATCATTAATAGGGTTGAGAACAGCTCATCAGCTACGCTTATTACTTTTGAGTTAGCATTATAAGACTGCCGATACTTCATTAATGACATACCTTCTTCATCAAGGTTAACACCACTTACAGACTCTCGTTGAGCCAGTGCATTTTTAGCAATCGTTTTACTTGCTTTCGCACTAGACTGTGCCTCGCCACTTTTAATAGCTAAATCACCAACCAACCCATTGTAAGTACCTAAAAAGCCATCTTTCATCTCAAGTAATGCCACCAAATTAGTATTATCACCAGGTCCGGTACCGACAGCACCAAGCGCTAAATCTTTCGGCTTAAATCCATCTGACACCTGAAATGATCCCGCAGGATTGGCTGGGTCATAACTAAGCAAAGGTTTACCTACACCAACTGGTTCGTTAATATCTTGGCCTAATTCCAATTGCTTATTCATCGCATCAGCGGTATCTTTTGCTAATTTATCTAATTCTGCTTTAGTGGGTTCTAAAACATGATTCTTATAGGATAAAACACCACCAATTTTACCGCCAACGTCACCATTAAAAGTAAAGCTCTGCCCCGCGATGCTCACCGCGTAGCCAACCCCTTTGCTTAATAACATTGCTGCACTTGCCCCCAATACAACAGGTTGTCCGCCGGAAAGAGAAAGCGTGATAGAACCATCGTTCTGACGACTGACATCAAGATCCATCAATTCAGCTAATTTACTAATCGTTTCAGCGCGTTGGTCCTGTAACGCTGACACATTACCACCCGCCGAACTACTCTCTACAATTTTACTATTTAAAGCAGCCACTTGCGAAAACATTATATTCGCAGAGATCATCATGCCATTAGTTTGTTGTGAAATATCTGTACTCTGAATATCTAAATTTGAATATAAAGAATTAAAACGATTAGCAAGCGCATCCGCTGAAGCTATAATTTGCTGCCGAGGTGCTATGGTACTTGGTTCTGTCGTTGCTGCATCCAGAGCGCTAAACAAGCCATCTAAGCCTTTAGATATACTGATGTTTTCATTAGAAACAAGCAGCTCACTACTCGTAAGATAGCCACTATACGCTTGAGCAAAACCATTCTTTGAATTACTTCGCCACAGGCTATTATTGAGATAATTATCCGCGATACGGCGGATAGACGTAACCTCAACGCCTTGACCAGAACTTAAGTTTGAGTTACTTGCGCTATAGCGCGAACTACTGATCACATCAAGACGGCTATAACCAGCAATGTTAACACTCGCAACATTATTACCGACTACTTTAATTCCCATCTGCGACGCATTTAAACCAGATAATGCATTACTGAAAATGCTCATAATTAATTTACTCTTAATCTACTGGATATTTAATAACGACTGGCTAAATGAGCCAAGCAAAGTTTCTTGAATACTATTAGCCTCTTGCTGATAACTATTAGTTCCTTGATAACTACAATCGACCTTTTTTTCATTAAACTTTAATCCAAAATTAAAATTATTTTCCAGAGATGCTTCAGAAAGACTTGTTACTAATGGCAACGCCTGTTTAACAATTACATCTTTAACACTCTCAACCAATGGTGACATCTGCCTAACCATTGCGTCAGCAATACCGAGAGCACTCTTATCCGCCATTGCCATTGTTAACTGCCCATCGTACATATCGCGATACATACGCTGGCGGTCGCTATTAACAAATGAATCATCAGAAGCTAACGCATCACTAGCAGTACGCATACTTTTTAATACCATTTGTAAGAACATAGTTTCAAATTGATCGGCCGCCTGAGTCAAACCTTCAACCGTATTTCCATTTTCTTTAATTGTATTAACGGTTGTAGGGTCCATTGTTAACCCCGTTATTTCTATCTTTGTCATTAAATCACTACCAATTCAGCTTCTAATGCACCAGCTTGATCAAGTGCTTGTAAAATTGACATTAAATCGTCTGGCGATGCACCTAAACTATTAATAGCTCGGACAATAACATCCAGAGATGTACCTTCAGGCACAATAAACATCGGGTTATCGCCTTCCTGTACATAGATCGACGACTCAGGTGTTATCGTAGTATCGCCATTAGAGAATGCATTTGGTTGGCTTACATTTGAGCGTTCATTAATGGTTACCGTTAAGTTACCGTGACTAACAGCCGCTTTGCGAACTTTCACATTAGCCCCCATCACCACAGTCCCTGTTCGGCTATTAAACACAATACGCGGATTAACTCGGCCTAACTCAATTTCTATCTCTTCTAGCATCGACATGAAAGTAACACGTTGACGCGCATCGACGGGGGCAGCAACGGTCACACGATGTTGTCCTTGCGCTTGTGCTACACCGTCACCAAAAATATCATTGATGGCAAGTTCGATATTACGTGCCGTTTTAAAGTTCGGTTTTTTAAGATTAAGAACCACTTCTTTTGCGCTAATAAAATTAGTCTGGATCTCTTTTTCAATCGTTCCCCCGTTAGGAATAATACCAACAGTCGGCGTATTCACTGTCACTGATGAACCTGAACCACCAGATGCTTTAATGCCGCCAACAACAAGATTACCTTGAGCTGTAGCATAAATTTCACCATCCATACCACGTAACGGAGTTAAAAGCAGCGTACCACCACGTAAGCTTTTCGCATCACCAATCGAAGACACTGTAATATTAGTCGTTTGACCTTTACCAGCCTGAGATCCAATCTCTGCAGTAATCATAACTGCAGCCACATTTTTTAATTTAGGCTTGCCTTTATCTCCAAGCTTTACGCCAAACTGCTGCAACATATTAACCATTGACTGAGTCGTAAATTGCACCTGACTCTTATCACCAGAGCCATCTAACCCCACAACAAGTCCATAGCCAATCAGCTGATTCTTACGTAGCCCTTGGATATCGGTAATATCCAATAACATACGCTGATACTCCGCATTGGCACCGACAGATAACAATGTCGAGTATAACAACACTGATAACAAAATTAGTTTCTTCATTCATTTAACCTAAGCTATATTGTCTCTAAATCACATTTTGAATACGTTCTACCAACCACAGATTGATACCTAAAAAGGAAACCACTTACTATTAATAAATCGTGTAAACCAACCTTGTTGATTCGACTCAGCAAGTTCTCCACGTCCAGCATAAGTAATATTCGCATCTGCAAGTCTTTGAGAACTTATCCGATTCGATTTATCAATGTCATCAACCCGGACTAGACCTGTCAAACGAATATACTCATCACCTTGATTGAGTTTGATCCATTTTTCGCCACGAATACGCAACGCACCCGTAGGTAAAATTTCAGCAACCGTCACCGTGATAGCTCCAGATAATGCATTTTGTTGGCTTGATGCTCCACCACCATTAAATGATCGGTCAGAGCCAAAACTAAACGTACCTGTTTCATCAAAAAATGGGAGGTTACTGGTATAATTACCTCCACTTTTAACGTTCTTTTTAATACCTGAGTTCGCTCGCTTACTAGACTGAGTCTGCTCTTCTAGTATTACCGTTAAAATATCGCCAACATTGTAAGCTCGACGATCTTGAAACATATTTAATAGCGAGGAATTAGCCAATAAACTACCATCACCTAAGGTCGCATCATCATTTTCTATTTCCGGTTTAGTTGTGATTGTTGGTGACCATTCGGCCTCACCCGGTTTTGCTTCAAACACATTATAAGTGCTATCGGCACAAGCACCCAACAGTGTTAACACACTAAGTTTCACCAGCCATTTAGCCAACATAATGAGCACCTATCGGTTATAAAGATTGAGTAACAAACTGCAACATCTTATCCGCTGCAGACACTACCTTGGCATTCATTTCATAAGCTCGTTGAGTCGAAATCATATCTACCATTTCTTCCACTACACTTACATTTGAACCTTCCAGACCGCGTTGCTTAATTGTTCCTAATGAGGCCTCGCCAGCCACACCTTCTTGTGCTGCACCAGATGAACCCGTTTCAGTATATAAATTA
Organism: Moritella viscosa; assembly: GCF_900120065.1. Classification (NCBI taxonomy): domain Bacteria; kingdom Pseudomonadati; phylum Pseudomonadota; class Gammaproteobacteria; order Alteromonadales; family Moritellaceae; genus Moritella; species Moritella viscosa. The sequence continues at coordinate 65,692 of NZ_FPLG01000015.1, read as the reverse complement.
CCACCTAACGCAACTAAACCTGCAGGATTAGCAAAACTGGTCAGTGTTATTTGTCCTACATCTTGCGGTGCACTTTCACCCGCTAACTGCGCTGTTATGGTACCGTCTGAACCAATAGTAATACTGGTTGCATCAGCTGGAATTTGGATACTTGGAACCAATGGCAAACCATCACTATTGACAATTTGACTATCAGAGTTCAACGTAAATTGACCATTACGTGTAAATGCGATTTCACCGCTGACCTGTTCAATTTGGAAAAAACCTTTCCCAATAATAGCCATATCCAGTTCTTGACCCGTTTCAGAAAAACTCCCCGGTGTGAATACTTTTTGAGTACCAGTAATTCGAACACCATTACCAACTTGAACGCCTGTTGGTATTTCATTGTTTTGGTCTGCTAATGCCCCAGGCTGACGTTTAATATCATAAAATAGATCCGAGAATGCAACGCGATCTTTTTTAAAACCAGTGGTATTAACATTGGCTAGGTTATTTGCAATTGTTGACATTTTTACATCTTGTGCTGCCAACCCGGTTTTACTTGTCCAAAGTGCTGAGCTCATTATATTATTCCTACTATTTAAACCTAAGATGATTAATTATTTAAATCTAAAGTAATTAATTATAATCAACCGTTGATCAGTTGATTACCTTTTTGAGCCAATGTATCAGCCGTTTTCATCATCTTAATTTGAAGTTCAAACTGGCGATTAACCTTCATTGATGAAACCAACTCTGTCACGGCATTTACATTAGAACCTTCCAGAAATCCTGACACTAATACGACATCTTCAGCTTGATTTCCAACAGCACCCGCCTTTAAATGCAAAAAGCCATCCTGTCCTTTCATCATGCTGCCAGCTTCAGGTCTAATCAGCTTTATTTGACCAACTTGAACCTGTGCGCCACCTAACGTAATGGCAGTAACAGTCCCATCACTTCCAATTTCAATACTTTGGTATTCAGGAAAAGTAAGTTGCGCACCATCAGCAAGTACAGCGTTACCATTAATGGAAGCACGACCTTCGCTATCTAATTTCATGCTGCCAGCCCGGGTATATGCTTCAGCACCACCCGGCGTTTGAACTGCGATATAGCCTTCGCCTTGAATTGCGATATCTAAGCTACGCCCAGTCTTTTCTAGCTCACCAGCAGTAAAATTAGTACCTGACGCTGCACCTTGACTGAGATAACGGGTTTCATAACCTGCGCCTTCGATCTTGTAAGCTACTGCGCGATCAATATCAGCTTTAAAACCATTGGTATTAACATTCGCTAGATTATTTGCGCGAATATTCATTGCAGTTTGGCTTTGCTCAGCACCAGATAAAGCGGTATAGAGTAGTTTCATCAACTAGTTCCTATTAAAATGCGTTAAATAACACTTGAGTCATTTTTTCAGCTGCTGAAATAGTTTTAGAGTTAGCTTGATAGTTACGCTGAGCAGTCATCAAACTAACAAGTTCACCAGTTAGGTCTACATTAGAACCTTCATAAGCACCCGACGTTAATGCACCCAGCGTACCGCTACTTGGTAAGCCTATATTTGGCGCACCCGAGGCAAAGCTTTGACTCCACGCCGTATTATCACCTTGGCGTAAACCATTTGGATTAGCAAAATCAGCTAAAATTACTTTACCTTGTAACTTATCTTGACCATTAGTGTAAACACCGTATAGAGAACCATCATCATCAATACGAATTGTTTTCAGATCGCCAGCGCCATAACCGTTCGTTTCATTACGGCTCAAGCTGAAACTTGCTGCATTTTGGCTCATATTGGTCATTGACATCTTGATATTCAACGGCTCTGCACCCGTAATAACCTTAGAAAGTTCAACAGCATTTATAGGCGAAATCATTTTACCACTGGTATCAAAGCTTAATGTTTTCGTTGCGGTAGTGCCTGCTTGTTCACCATCAATAAAATAATGCGCAGTCCATTCATTTGTTGCAGGTCCCGCAGATTTTACAAAATACTGCGTTAATACGTGTTCAGTACCGAGTGAATCATAAACTTTGCCTGATTGTGAATAGTTATACATATCTGGTTGGATATTAGCAGGGTCAAACGCTGTCGTAGGGGCTGAAGCATCCGCTTTTAAGTTAGCGGCAAATTCAACATTTGACGATGCTTTCGCAGGTAACGTACCGGTGCCGACCTTTAGATCCGAAACAACACCACTTAAAAGTGCGCCATTTGCATCAACAGGGTAGCCTTGTAAGCGCGCACCACCACTGTTTTCAATATAATTACTCGCATTACGAACAAACGAACCAGCACGTGTATAAGACGTTTCACCGCCATTATTTAACACAAAGAAACCACGACCAGAGATAGCTAAATCCATTGAACGACCAGTGTTAACAACATCACCATCGCGATCAAAATTACTTGAAACTGCAGCAACTTCAACACCACCAGCAGACCCACCACTGTAAACAGCGGAGAACTCTGCACGACCGGATTTAAAACCCGCAGTATTTACATTGGCAATATTTTGCGAAATAACATCAAGTTGTTCATTCGTAGAACGAAGCCCTGACAAACCGATACTATAAGACATTTTAAATCCTTAACTTGCTGTTTTACCAAATTCAGAAATAGAGAACAGGGAGACACTGCCCATACCTGCAATTGACAGTTGAATATCAGAACCTGTTTTTGGCAGCGTGATTTTTTCAACTTCTCGCGATAGTAAAGGGGCACCTTTTAATACCTGATCACCAACTTTAACTTCAACATCAAACACATAACTTCCTTCATCGAGTTCTGACACTGCGAATTCAATATCTCCAGACTCAGGGTATTTCCAAGTTTGGGTGTCAACAACATTGCCGTTCAAATCTTTTACACTCAGTGTAACCTCTTCCGCTGCACTATCGATTCGGATAACACCAGAAGGTTTTTCACCTTGCTTTGCAGCAATGCCTGTAGATGGAACTAATACTTCGGTACCTATTAAGGCAGTACTCTGCAGTACTTGTTGGGTGTAGAGCATTTCAGCTTGACCAGCTTGACTGGCACGTAGACCCTCAATACCTTCAACCATCGAAAACTGGGCGAGTTGGCCGACATACTCAGTGCCATCAAGTGGATTAAGGGGGTCCTGGTTTTTAATTTGCGCAACCATCATGTCTAAAAATTCATTTTTCAAACCCAAAGCATTACTGCCTTTAGCATCTGCTGCCTGAGCAGGATCCGTTCTATTGATATTATTTATTGGATTCATAACCGTTATCCTTGTCCAAGTCTTAATAAACTTTGCTGCATGCTATTTACACGGCGCATAACCTCAGCCGAGCTCTCAAAACTACGAGACGCAGACATCATGTCAGCCATTTCACCAACCGCATTCACATTCGAATAAAAGACGTAACCATCCTTATTTGCGAGTGTATTCTCAGGCTCATATCGACGGTCAATAGTTTGTTGTGATTGAGTAACACCAAGCATATTAACGCTTGCTCCCGTCACCTCTAACGTTTCTTGACTCGTCTGATAAATAGTCGAAAACACCGGTTTCAAAGCATGATATGCTTCTTTTTCGCTACTCGCTGCCGAGTTTACATTCGCTAAATTTGAGGCGACTGTATTCAAACGTAATGTCTGGCTTCGCATACCACTGCCAGCAATTTCATAGATATTGTTAAACGACATAATTAGCGTCCATCGATTACTTTTTGAAGTCCTTGAATACGCATATTTAAGAACGTTAAACTACTTTGGAAATTCATCGCATTGTTATTAAATTTTGCTTGTTCAACACCTAACTCCGCAGTATTACCGTCTTTTGAAGCTTGAAATGGCACGCGATATAGACTATGCATTTCAAGTTCTGGTAATCTACCGCCCGTTGATTGATTTAATTGCGCTTCTAAATTTGTCAGCACGGACTTGAAATCATAATCGCGGGCCAGGTAACCCGGAGTATCAACATTGGCTAAGTTACCAGCTAAAATCTCGCTGCGTTGAACTCGCGCTTGTAAAGCATAAGGATGTATCCCCAGTGCTTTATCAAAATTTATTGCCATGAACTGCGATTCCTATTGTTTGATATAATAAACGTAGTTCACTTAAAGCAATATTCACGCCACAAATTAAAGACTATAAAAACAATGATTTACAAAAGAAGTAAGCAGGAAAGGGAAGTGGGAACGGAAGTGGGAACGGAAGTTCAGCTTCCTTTCAGGAAGTTACTGATATTAACTATTTTGTGGTTACTGAATAACAGCGTGTCTGCGCATTTATTTCAGCAACAAGTTGAGCAAGATATTAAGCGCTATAGCCAGCAACAAAACTGGCTAAATTATGATGCTGAGATCCTCATCTGGCTACCAAATAAAGCAGAACACTTGCCAGCCTGTAAAGACAGCGTTCAATATCAACGGACAACACCAAATAATGCACCTATCGGTCGAGTCAATTACTTAATATCTTGTACACAGCCAAGCTGGAAGATCCGCGCACATGCTAAAGTAAAAATAGGGTTAGAAGTGTGGCATGCTAAAACAGACATTAACCCTAATCAAATACTTAAAAAACAAAATATTCGGTTACAACGGGGAATAATAAGTCGTCACACTCAACGTTTTATTACAAGCCCACAGCAATTAATCAATCAACGAGCTAAACGCCGAATTAGATCGGGTAAAATTATCTTACCAAGTCAATTACAACAACGTCTCTTAGTCAAACGTAGTGATGAAGTCATAATAAGAGCCAGTTCAGGCAGCTTTGTTGTATCAATGAAAGGAAAAGCCCTGCAAGATGGTAAACTAGGTGATAAAATCTATATTAAGAACCTGTCATCAGGAAACAAAATTCAGGCTAAAATCATTGCGTCAGGTGTTGTTGAAACTTTATTTTAGTTTATTTTCCATTTAGAATTACAGTTACACTCAGTTTATGTCGCTTAATTATAATAATCGGATAATTTAGGTACGAGAACAACATGAAAATAACTAATAGCATTAATAATCACGCAATGGCTAAAGCTGCATCAGGCTCAACTAAAGTAACAACTGATACAGCTGTTCAAGGTTTAAAACAAACAACGGAAGTGAACCGCAAAGCCGATAACTTTGTTAATATCAGTGATAAGTTAGCGCCTACTTCTGATGTGGACATGGATAAAGTAAACCGAATCTCAGCGCTACTTAGAGAAGGCAAATTAAGCTTAGATTTAGACATACTGGCTGATAGTATTGTTGAGATGCACCGTCGATGAGTAAAGTTCGTCAATGTATCATAGCTTTAATCTCAGGCCTAAAGACAGATATTAAAAATTATTCAAGATTCCATGAATTACTGCATAAGCAACAAAGCCTTATGCAGCAGCATAAGAATGAAGAACTCATTACGTTAAATCAAGATCATAGTATATTATTAGAAACAATTCGCGAGCAAGCAATACGCCGTAAACAACTGATGTATAATATTGGTGTTACCGCTGATAATGCAGGGATGGAAAAAATACTTGCCGTACTCGATGCGAAATCGAGTCCTCAAGTTGCCCTATTATGGGAAAAGTTAAAGCAGCTAACTCACAACTGCCACAACCAGAATGAAGTGAATGGCCAACTACTCGCATTGCAATCTGAACTATTAAATAAAGTCTTACATACACAACCGCAAGATGAGTATTCATCAAATACAGCTGGTGAATACTAAGTTATTAATCTCTATACCGAAAAAAAACTTGTATAGCTAGCTCATCATTTTGAAATTGTTCAGCTATATCTTGTGCTAATTGCGCCTTAGATTCACGCCTTCTTATCACGGTTTCAAAGCCTTTAACCTGCCCAATTTTCTGGCTGATAAGCGTATTCTGCCGTAATAGGTCCGCTTCATGTAAATCAATTTCAAACTGTTGATTATCAATCAAACCGTCAAGTTGATTTCGCATCGACTGCATATTTTGCAAATGTAATACTTGGCTATCACCACTATTTGCAGTTAAGGCTTGCTGATAAATCGCGAGTTGAGATACCTGATATTTTTTGCGCTGCAACTGTTCATTAAACTGTATTCGCTGCATAGCTAATTCATCTAATTTTTTTTGTTCTATAACAATTAATTTATTTAGCATGCTAATTATCCATCAGATGTATCAATTGATTCATACTATCGCTTAGCCCTGTTTGCTCATCTAAGCCTTGCTGTAAAAATTTCGCTATCTCAGGAAATTTTTGTACAGCATAGTCTACTTGCATATCCTTACCGGGTTGATAACCACCTAATGGGATCAGTTCCCTTATTTGTTGATAACTGCTGTATAATTTTTTCAATTTAATCGCATGCGCGAGATAATCTTTTCTCACGACTTGTGGCATAACACGACTAATCGATGCACTAATATCAATGGCTGGGTAATGTCCTTGTTCAGCGAGATCACGACTAAGCACGATATGACCATCTAAAATAGCGCGAGCAGCATCAGCAATAGGTTCTTGCTGATTATCACCTTCAACCAATACGGTATAGATAGCAGTCATGCTGCCACTACCGAGTCCATTGCCCGCGCGTTCAACTAATTGAGTAAGTAGACTGAATACAGAAGGTGGATAGCCTTTCGTTGCCGGAGGCTCTCCCATCGCTAAACCAATCTCACGCTGCGCTTGCGCATAGCGGGTCAAAGAATCCATTAATAATAAAACGTGCTTCCCTTGATCACGGAAATGCTCAGCTAAACGATGACAAACTTGTGCTGCACGCAAGCGCATCAAGGCGGTAGCATCCGCAGGAGCTGCAACAACAATCGCGCGTTTACGACCTTCTTCACCTAAACTGTGTACTATAAATTCATGAACTTCCCGACCGCGTTCACCAATAAGCCCTACAATAATAATGTCAGCTTCGGTATAGCGGGTCATCATGCCTAATAACACACTTTTACCGACACCTGAGCCCGCAAATAGGCCTAAACGCTGCCCTTTACCAGGTGTTAACACTGCATTAATACAGCGAATACCTACATCAATTGGTTCAGAGATAGGTTGACGGCTAAGCGGGTTATTTGGCAAAGAAAAAAGGGGAATAGACTCACCAGTAATGGCAGGAAGGCCATCAAGTGGTTGCAATAGCCCATCAACAACCCGACCTAATAATTGTTCGCCAACAATAATATTTTCAATACCACTTTGTGATGAAACCCTCGCACCCGAAAACAAGCCTACAGCATGATGAAGTGGCATTAAATAACTAATATCTCTGTTGAAGCCAACCACTTCAGCAGCTAAACTGCCATTATTAAGTGTTTCAATAAAGCAACGTTGACCGACAGCCAGTCGACAGCCAGTCACCTCGAGTGTCAAACCATTAATACGCACAAGTCGCCCATAAACTTTTGCAACAGCACCGGCGTCAATACTGTCCATAGCCTGAATCAACCGCTCTTTTAATGCTTCATTCATAGCCGAGTTCCCCTTGCAACATCATAAAATTGAACTAGCTAGCTTCTGTCATTGACTGATTCACAGATTCCATGCACTGTTGAAAGCGTTCTTCGGTATCAACTGAAATCTCCTTATCTGAACTATTAATATAACTATCTCCGACAGCTAATTTCTCATCAGCTTCCAACGTCCAACCATTCAAGTCTGATATACCGAGGTCTTTAAGGCGTTTTTTATCATCAACATTTAAGAAGATACGTACTTTTTCAATATCATCGGCAAACACTTGGATAGCCTCTTCAACAAGGTTTAACACTTGTTTAGGGCTTAAAGTCAGCTCGGCACGGATAACTTGACGAGATACCTGTCCAACTAAATCAGCAATCAGTTCTTGTTGAACTACGAGCTTATGCTTAGCCAATTCATCGACTTTTCTCTGCACTGTTGAAAGCTGAGCTATTGCATCTTTAAATAACTGCGCACCTTTAATTTGGCCTTCCGCAATACCTTTCATAAGACCCGCGTTATGCCCTTCTTGGTGACCATCAACCAAACCTTGCTGCAAGCCACGCTCAGCACCTTCTTTATGCCCCTCTTCCAAACCTTGTTGAAATCCTTGCTCAAAATTAGGTGATACCTCATCAATAACGCCAAGATTCGAACCGCCAGCCACACGAAATGGTGGAAATACATGCCGTCGGTAACTGGTTTTATTGGATTTAATAATTTGAGCTGAGTTCATTAGCTAACCACTTGTTCTTCGAATAATTGTAACTGTAATTCACCACTTTCAAAGAGCCTACGGGCAATAGCCATAACCTCTGTGCGTGAAACTTCGATTTTACTCAACGGCATAGGACCCAAACGTTGAATTTCAGCATTAAGCGCTTCTGCCATACGTTTTGGCAATGCTTCTTCGATTTTATCGATAATTGATTTATCTGCACCTTTCAAAGCCGTAGCTAAAACCTCATTAGGAACAGCCTCAATAAGCGCTTGCAGAACATCTAATGGCTGTCGTCCAATGATTATAAAGTTGTACATGTTATCTCTAATAGCGTTAGCTGTATCAAGGTTATGCATCTCAACTAATTCAATTAAGTTAGCTTTATCGCCACTGTAACGATTAAGGATATTTGCCGCTTGGCTGCTGCCATCAACTTTAGCGCCAGACTGTTCAGCAACAAAATCAATACAAAGTTGTAGTGTGACTCTTAAATCATTAATTACATGATCACTGATTTCTTCTAAATTAGCGATACGATAGATAAGTTCATCATGAGACTCTAAAGGTAAATTCTTTAGCACCGCATTGGCTGTATCAGGTGGTAAAAATGCCAACATAACCGCTTGCATTTGCAAGTGTTCATGACGGAAAAAACGAGCTAATACATCAGCTGGTAGCCACTGTAGACGCTGAATATCGTTCGACATTACATCACCATAAATGGAATCTAACATGCCACTAGCCAGTTTTCGTCCAAGCGCCATATCTAATGATTTCTCAAGATATTCACGAGATGCCCTGCTAATCCCACTTTGCTGAGTATATTGTTCAAAAAATTGTTGTAAAATTTGCTGAGCATCAATACTTGATACATTACTGAGGCGAGCCATTGCCATTGATACATCTTTAACTTCTTCAGGCTCCATCAATCTCAATATTTTTGCAGCTGATTCTTCACCCATGCTTAACAGTAAAATAGCGGCTTTATCTCTTTCACTAAACGCTGTGGTCATATCATTACGACTCATTCTGACTCCCTCCGTTAGACTTAACCCAGCCTTTCAATACTTCCGCAACACGAACAGCTTCTTTATCCGCTAAAATTTGTAGGTGGTTTAATTGCACGCTAAACTCACTTCCAGGGGCTGGTAAAGTTGGCACTTCAACTGCTGTTAACTCGGCCATATCGACCGCCTTACTTGTCTTCGAGATCTCATCCGGCTTAATATCAGAGCTTAAACTATTCGTTTTAGGTTCACTTTTTTGGTCTGTTAACGCAAGAGCAGCATTTTCTGTTTCTCGTGATTGACTAACGAAGTTTTTAATTAACGGTCTGATTACAAATATAATTAACGTTAAGCCGAGAATTGTAATAACGATATAACGCAAGTACGCTTGTATGGCATCCATCTGCCACCAAGGTAATCCTTCAAGCGTTGTTTCAGGAACAGCGATAAAATCATAACCAGAAATATTGAACTGATCGCCACGACTAGCAATCATACCAATAGCATTTTTTATCGTGCTAGATATTTTAGCTAACTCATCATCACTCCAACCTTCAGTGCCCGTTGCTATTTTATTATTCAAAATAACGGAAACACTTAAGTTATTAATGCGGCCAAATTCATGTTTTTTATGCATCACAGAGCGACCAACAACATATTCTTTGCTGTAATCATTACGCTTAGTGATCATCGATGATTCAGCTTTACTCGATGCTGTTTTTTTACCTTTCTTTGTCACTTTTTTAACGGGTGGTAAATTTGATAACGAACCTGGAATACCAACAGCATTTACATCACCAGAAACTTGTTCACGTATATTTTCCTTTGTTAATACAGTTTCAGGGCTCACCATCTCTACAGTCTCTTCGACCTCGTTGAAATCTAAATCTGCGGTTAGTTGTATTCTAAAATTGTCAGCACCAACAAGTGGATATAAAAGATCACTTATTCGACGCGTTAATCGAGCTTCGAGATCATGTGTAAATGTAACCTGCTGCGTGGCCAGTTGTCCCCGATTACTCGACTGACTACCGGATAAGGTTAATAATCGACCCGCTTGATCGACCACCGAAATATTATCGGGTTTCATATTTGTTACACTGTTCGCGACTAAATTAATGATCGCGCTAACTTGCCCTTGAGAAAGTTCTCTACCGGGTTGCAAATCAAGCATGACCGAAGCCGAAGCCTGTTCCTCATCACGTCCAATAAACAGTGTGCGTTCAGGTAACGCCAAATGTACACGCGCATTACGAACTGTATCGATAGTGATAATCGATAATGCTAACTCTCCTTCAAGTGCAAAACGATAGCTTTTAGACTCCATAAACTGACTTGTGCCCAGTCCCATTTTACCTTCAAGACCACCCATCCCCATTGGGATATTCTTTTTGACACCCAGTGCAGCCAACGCCATACGTAATTGAGCGAGTTGATTTTTCGCGACTAAAATTTGTCCTGACTCTCGATCCAACTGAAAATCAGCTTTTTGTTGCTCTAGCAGCTCAAGAATGTTGGCTTTATCATACATTTCTTGCTTCCCATACAAGGGAACATACTGCTCAGCAGTCCATAAAGATGCAACAATAACAGCAGCAATAAGGCTTGATAACAATCCAATAAAAAATAAAGACCTAAATCGATAGAATTTTTCGCGAGTTAGTTTCAACCGCGATTGCATGTTCTTTATCACGTTTCCGTTACCTGCGCTTGAGTTTTTGATGAGACCTGTTTCTTGAGATAAAATGTCCACACTAGCCCCTACAACGGTATACGCATAATATTATCAAAACCGGTCATTAACTTATTTCTAACTTGCATTAATACCGAAAAACTTAAATCCGCTTTTTTTGTCATAACCATCGCACCAACTAAGTCATCACTACGACCTGAATCGACGGCTGACATCATGCCATTAGCTTTTAACTGCTGCTGATTAATATCACTGACCATCATTTTCATTGTCTGGTTAAATGATACCGCTTGATTTGCACCTAATGGATTACTTTCAATTTCATTACCAGCTTGAAGCTTCATTAGCTCCATTTTATTCATCAAATTAATTGATTGGGTATTTGCTTCGATTTTCATATTATTACCAGTTAAATTGCTATACCTTGCTCTCGCATTGCGACCATTTTGTAACGCAACGCTCTAGTGCTTACACCTAGTGCAGCAGCGGTTTTCATTCTATGTCCTTTAAATTGTTTTAATGTATCTAAAACATATTGGTACTCAGCCCTTTTTTTAGTTGATTCCAATCCTTCAAATTGGTGAACAGTTTTCAACACCGTTTTCTTTTCATTTAACTGTGCTGGTAGCATTAAATCAGCCTCTTGTATTTCCATACCTCGAGCAATAATGAGTGCCCGTTGAATTACATTTTCTAATTCACGGACATTACCAGGCCAAGCATGTCCTAATAGCATCAATTTGGCAGCACTACTTATAAAATAATCAGGCGTTGGCGCATACTTACGAATGAAGAACTCCGCGAGAGGCAGAATGTCATCTTTACGCTCTCGCAACGCACCCCATTGCAAAGGTAATACATCTAATCGGTAATACAGATCTTGACGGAACAGACCTTTTTCAACGGCCTCTTGTAAATTTTTATTTGTTGCAGCGATGATACGAATATTAAGCTTAATTTTTTTATTACTTCCGAGCCGTTCAACTTCTCGTTCCTGGATAACTCGTAGTAACTTAGCTTGTAATTGCAATGGCATTTCAGCAATTTCATCTAACATGATGGTGCCATTATTGGCGAGTTCAAACTTCCCCATCTGGTCACTAGTTGCACCGGTAAAGGCACCCTTTGTATGACCTAATAGCATGGCTTCAATCATCGTTTCAGGGATAGCGGCGCAATTAAAAGCTACAAACGGTCCATTTGCACGCGGAGAATGAGTGTGGATATAGCGAGCCAACAACTCTTTACCTGTGCCCGATTCACCTCGAATAAATACAGTTGCATCGGTTTGTGCAGCACGATGTGCAAGTTGTACAACCTGACGACTTTCAGCCGAACCAACAATAAAATCATCCATTGGTTTGCGTAAGCTCACCGCTCGTTTTATCGCTTTAATCAACTGATAATCAGAGAATGGTTTCAGTAAATAATCCGCGGCACCAGCTACGATCGCCTCAGCAGCAAGTTCACATTGACTACTTTGCACCGAAACGATGATAACGGAGTCGGGGTGATTACGAGAAAAGGCATTAACAAAATCAACTAATGACATATCAGCTAATTCAGCATCGACAAGAACCACAGAGGGTGATAACGTCGAGGCATTTAAAAAAGCATCTTCAGCATTCAGACAGCGATGAACCACATAGCCTTCTTGCTCTACCACTTTCCTATCAAGGCTCGTCACTGAAGGAGATTCAAGAATCAATAATATATTATCTTGCTCATAATTATCCGACATATATTATTTACCCAACCGACGAATAATACGTAAATTCACGCGTCTATTTTTTTCACGACCTAATGCTGTCCGGTCTGATTTTAATGGGTAACGATCACCGTGAGAGCGTACTTCCATCAGTGTTGTAGAGATACCAGCCTCCATAAGATACATATAAACATCATCAGCACGTTGCTGTGATAACAATAAATTATTTACTGTATTGCCAATACTATTCGAATGTCCATCAATGAGTACTTTGGTCACTGAATCATCAAGAGATATGTATTTAACGATCGCAGCCATTTCTTGCTTTTGTTGGGTATTCAATAAATACGAGCCACCAGAATAATATAAATTCCGGTCTCTTACTTGCTCATATGAAAAAGGAGATATATCGTGGAGACATTGATAATAACCATCGAATACGTCACCTATGTTTACTGAGGGTAGTACTGCATGTATGCCTTCGCTGTCAGCATAGGTCAAGGCTATATGTCCCCAATCTCCCTGCTGCAGGTGTCGAGTAAAACGAGCAACACCGTCTGAAATTTTATTTTCAAGTGGTAAGGCGGGCGCTAGCCAACGAGCGTCAGGCAGTGTTTTTACTCCCCAAGGTGCTTTTGAACTACCAAGCCTATAACGCTTAATTTTTTGTGTATAAATTGTGGACGTTACGTCAATAAATTCAGGATATCCCGCTTGTTTAACAATACTAACTGTCCCTAGTGTTTCAACTTTCGTTGTCATTCTGCACTCAAACGAATTTGAGCTCAATTGCCATTGCACCTGGTCTAATTCAGAAATAAAAGGTTGTGCATTCAATATTGAACAAAAAAACAAGTTGCCGAAAGCAGGTAGTAAAACCTTTAGAGACATGATTCCTCCTTAAATCGTTTACAGTACAAAATCAACCAAAACGAAAACGAATACGAATGCGAATACGAATGCGAATAAATTGATAATAATAATGATAAGTAGCTCAATAGCGACGTTTAAGTAACACCCTATTGACTAGCCTAATAACGTAAAGAAAAAAGCAACAGATGAGGTATTTAGCAGAAAAAAGATAGATCTTCCCCCCGGAATTAATATTTTCAAAAAAATATTAATAATTTACCTTTTGGTAGTTCCACTATCTGCAATAAAAAATACAGACTGGTAACTTTGCGTCCAAACCTCACGATTTGTTTGCCCTTTTACAAAAATTCATTTAACAACATCCCAAACCACAAAGCAATTAAAAACCCATATGAAATATATATTAAATACATATAAAATATATTAAACATCCATTAAATGCACATGACATATACATAAACGCATATTGAATAAATATTAAATAAATTTAAAATAAATATTGAGTGGTTATATTAACGCCCAAAAAACGAACAATAAATAGACTGTTCATTTAATTAAAACATAAGAGAATACTAATAAAGTGATACAGAATAGTATTATATTTAAGCAATATTGAAATTTAATTTGCTATGGTCCTTCAAATTAATATATATTTCAAATCCCCCCCCCTGATATACGCATGAAATATTATTTATACATATATAAATATTATTTTATACATACATCTATGTCTGAACCTCTGTTGATTCAATGTTATCAACCGACGTTATCAAATATTATATTAAGTCTAATTAGGCATTATCCATTGGAGAATTTACTATGTTGGTTGTAAAACCTACATCGGTTAGTCCTAAAATTACACTCGCAGCCGAATCAGCTGAGATTGAAAAATACGATCTACTCGGTGAACGTCGTCAGTGGACTGATTACCTTGAAGTCATTAATTCAGATCTTTCCTTGGCGAATCGTGACATTGAGCGCCGTTTATCTCAATTATTTAATGAATATGAATGCAGAATCGTGCTACAAAAATTCACCCATCAAAAGGTTAATTCTGACGATTTAAGTACCAATATAATTTGGCTTCAAGCCAAAAATAATGCGGGGCTAAAAGTATTATTATCAATCAATAATTCGATGTTATATACCCTGACAGAAATCTTTCTTGGAGCAAGTAAACCCAGCAACAAAGATAGCTTAGAGCAACCAAGTGATTCTGAATATCGACTACTTAAGCGCATTTTAACAATCCAACTTGACGCGTTAGACAATCAATTAAACCATGATCACGAATGGGTCATAAGTCATACTAATCAACCAATTACAGGTGGTGATTTTATTGCATCAACTATTGATTGCACGATAAAAGAGTACCTTCCCAGTTGGAAAATTTGGTACCCAAAAGAATTTATTAGCCAAACATTATCAAGCAACAGTACGATGCCAGATTATGAATTGTTAGCAACAAAACTGGCTAACGCAGCAACGAATATACCAACTAATATCAAGGTTATTCTTGCGAATACTCAGCTTAATATCGAACAACTCACACAGCTAAGAACAGGTGATTTCATTATGATGGACTTACCTGAAATTGTCAGTGCCTGTACTGGTGATCATGTTATAGCTCATGGCCGAGTAGTCGTTCAGTCTGGACGATTAGTAATGCAAGTAACCGATACAAACGATTAATTTTGGAGATCTAAATAATGAGTAATTTTAATGTAGGAGATATCAACTTAGATATGGATAGTATCGATAGCCTGGACGATATTTTACAAGATGATAGTTCTCTTATGACGGCAGAAAATAAGCCAATAAAGAAAGATCTTAGCTTTTTTCATAATATTCCCGTTGATGTAACACTCGAAGTGGCCAGCACTAAACTCGTCATTGGTGACTTAATGATGCTAAGCAGCGGTGCTGTTATAGAATTAGATAAGCTCGCAGATGAACCTCTTGACGTGAAAGTTAACGGGCAACTTTTAGCAACCGCTGAAGTGGTAGTTGTAAATGGTAAATACGGCGTTAAGTTAATTGATGTTGTAGATGATGTGGTGAGTGGATTAAAAGCATGAGAAAGTTCAGCATCTGCTTAGCCGTATTCTTAGCATTTATCAGTCTTTCGGCACCAGCGCATGCTGATTTAGCCTTGTTTTCTGTCAATAATGGCGGGCAATCTCAAGAATACAGTATAAAACTACAACTGTTATTACTGATGACAGCATTGAGTTTATTACCCGCTATGTTATTGATGCTGACAAGCTTCACCCGTATTGTGGTGGTGCTGGCAATATTACGACAAGCTATTGGTTTACAACAAAGTCCACCCAATCGAGTACTCGTTGGTATCGCGCTAACCCTAACGATACTGATCATGAGACCCGTATGGACTCAGATACACGAGGATGCATTCTTACCTTACGACAACGGTAATATGACACTTATTGAGGCGCTAGGAAAAGCAGAAATTCCTTTACGCAGTTTTATGCTTAAGCAAACTCGTGAAAGCGACCTTGAACAGATGCTAAAAATTGCGAATGAACCCCCAATGACCTCGGTTGATGATATCCCCTTTGTTGTCTTAATGCCTGCATTTGTCCTCAGCGAATTAAAAACAGCATTCCAGATCGGATTCATGCTGTTTCTTCCATTTCTTGTCATCGATCTTGTCGTCGCAAGTGTGCTGATGGCAATGGGCATGATGATGCTATCGCCACTTATTATTTCTTTACCTTTCAAACTGATGATATTTGTTTTAGTTGATGGTTGGGCAATGACGGTCGGTACATTAACAGCCAGTTTTGGAGGCTAACGATGACTCCAGAACAGGTTGTATCGTTAATGGGCTTAGCTGTTAACACTATTATTGCTATGGTGTCTGTATTAGTGATCCCTGGATTAGTTGTCGGCTTAATTGTCAGTGTTTTTCAAGCTGCAACACAAATCCAAGAGCAAACATTAAGCTTTTTACCAAAATTAATCGTTACTTTATTAATGGTTACATTTGCAGGTCATTGGCTATTAGCGCAAGTTAGCGCACTTTTTGATTATATGTTTTTGAATATTCCAGGACTCATCGGTTAGCTATGCTTAACTTGTCTAGTATCGAATTAATGACCATGATAGGTAAAATATGGTGGCCATTCTTTCGCATTATTTCAGCATTATGGCTATTACCTTTATTTGGTGATAATCGCATTACACCTAGTGTGCGTATTTTGTTTGCTTTAACTTTAGCGATTTTAATTTCTCCAGTGGTTCCCGTCGTAGGCAACATCAATCCTTTTTCTTTAGGTAGTATAATTTTAGCTTTAGAACAGATCTTATTTGGACTATTTTTTGGTCTCAGCTTAACGATGCTGTTTACAATGATGAAATTGATTGGTGAAATGCTTTCAATGCAAATGGGCTTATCGATGGCTGTGATGAATGATCCAAGCAGTGGTGGTAGTTCTCACGTTAACTCTCATTTACTGACTATTTTTGCTACGCTGTTATTTTTGAGTTTCAATGGCCATTTAATTGTCTTAGATATTTTAGTTGAAAGTTTTGCTACTTGGCCAATCGGCTCTTCTATTTACTTATTAAATATCGATATAGTTTTAAAACTTGTCAGTTGGATATTTATGGCCGCGCTAATGTTAGCTATGCCTGCTATTGTCGCTATGCTGTTAGTTAATATCACCTTCGGTGTCATGAACCGAAGCGCTCCGTCTTTAAACGTTTACTCATTAGGTTTTCCGATGGGCATGATGTTGGGTATCATCTGCTTAGGTCTGGTATTTCGTGTCATTCCCAACCGTTTCTTTGATTTTACGGTATTCATTCTCGAACAAATGCGATTAATTACTGGAGGATTAAATGTCTGAAAGTTCAACGCAAGATAAAACCGAAGAACCCACCCAGAAAAAACTCGATGATGCGAAAAAAGAAGGTCAGATAGCACGTTCAAAAGAGCTTGCTACCGCGGGGTTAATCTTAATAAGTGGTTCTAGTTTGAGTTGGTTCGCCCCCTCTTTTAGTGAATATTTTAGTGAATTATTTACTATTCAGATGCAGCTTACCCGAGACGTCACTCGCGACCCTCAATATATGATAGTGATGCTTGGTGAAGCAATAATCAACATGCTAAAAGTATTAATTCCATTTATTTTGGTATTAAATTTAACTACATTTTTACTCGGTATAATGCCCGGTGGATTGATCTTTGTATTAAAAAACATTAAGCCAAAAATGAGTAAAATGAACCCTCTTTCAGGGCTAAAACGCATGGTATCTAAAGACACCATTATTGAACTTATTAAGTCCATATTAAAAATTTCACTTATTGGTTTTACCCTGTATAAAGCGCTCAGCTTACATTGGCATGAATTAGCAGCAATGGCACAAATGCCTCTTTTGAACGTCCTTAACAATGCTATGTATATCATGTCTATCACCCTCTCGTTTATGGGTGCGGCTTTATTAATCGTCGCTGCAATCGACTTACCGTACCAAAAATGGTCGATGAATAAAAAGCTGAAGATGAGTAAACAAGAAATAAAAGATGAACATAAAGGCGCAGAAGGCAGCCCCGAAATAAAACAAAAAATCAAACAAATTCAACGTCAAATGAGCCAAAAAAGAATTGACTCAGCCGTGCCGACAGCTGACTTTGTCATTGTAAATCCAACTCACTATGCGGTTGCAGTTAAATACGATGCTGCGCGTAGTCAAGCACCATTTATTGTGGCTAAAGGTGTTGACAGTATGGCCCTCCGGATCAAAAGCATTGCCGCAAGTCATGATTTAGACATCATTGAAGCGCCTGAATTAACGCGTGCTATTTATCACTCAACACAAGTTGACCAAGAAATACCAGCACAATTATATACCGCTGTCGCGTATATTCTAACGCATATCATGCAACTGAATGCATACCGAAAAGGGCGCGGAAAACAACCAAATACATTACCCAACTTTGAAATCCCAGCAACGTTAAAACGTTAATTAAAGAGGTTATTCGTGAACTGGAACACAATAAAAAACATTAAAGTAAGTGTGCCGATATTCTTACTCGCAGTCCTCGCAATGGTGATGCTACCACTGCCAGCATGGATACTCGACAGCTTATTTACCTTTAACATTGTACTCTCGATACTTGTACTTTTAGTCGCGGTATCAGCAAAACGTCCACTGGATTTTTCTGTCTTTCCTACGGTGTTATTACTTGCAACCCTATTGCGATTAACGCTTAACGTCGCTTCAACCCGAATGGTACTACTGCATGGCCATGAAGGTGGAGATGCTGTGGGTAAAGTAATCCAAGCATTTGGTGAAGTCGTTATCGGCGGTAATTACGTGGTTGGTATGGTGGTCTTTATTATCTTAATGATCATCAACTTCGTTGTTATCACTAAAGGTGGTGAGCGAATTTCAGAAGTGACAGCTCGTTTTACACTTGATGCGCTACCTGGTAAACAGATGGCTATCGATGCTGATCTCAATGCTGGTATCATAGATCAAGATCAAGCTAAAACCCGCCGTACAGATGTTTCTCATGAAGCTGATTTTTATGGTGCAATGGATGGCGCCTCAAAATTCGTTCGAGGTGATGCAATTGCTGGTCTGATGATCCTTTTCATTAACCTACTTGGTGGTTTGGCCATTGGTGTATTCCAAAATGATTTAAGTGTTGCAGATGCTTTTCAACGTTTTGCATTGCTCACTATTGGTGATGGATTAGTTGCGCAAATCCCATCACTATTATTAGCAACAGCAGCAGCTATTATCGTGACGCGTATTAATAATGATGATGGTGAGTTATCAGGCCAAATTGGCCGTCAACTTTTAGCGACCCCAAGTGTCATTTATACCTCAGCAATCGTCATGCTGATACTTGGTCTCGTCCCGGGTATGCCAACATTAGTATTCTTAATCTTCGCGGCTGTACTTGCTCTCGTAGGTTGGAAACAAAAAGACCACTTAACAGATCATGCGCCAATTCAGCAAGCTGAAAAAATGGTCGAGTCATTAACAAAAAAAAATGAACAGCTTAAATGGAGTGACTTACCGGTTATCGATTGTTTGTCTATTGAACTTGGCTATCAGCTCGTTTCATTAGTCGATCAAGAACAAGATGGTGAATTACTCAATCGGATTCGAGGTATTCGCAAAACTAACTCTGAAAAGATGGGTTTTTTAATACCAGAAGTGCGTATAAAAGATAACCTAACATTAAAACCGAGTGAATATCGAATTAAGCTCAATGGGGCCAAAGTCGCAGAAGCTTCTGTAAAACATGACCAGTTACTTGCGATAAAATCAGGTGAGGTATTTGGCACCTTAGACGGTGAGATAACACGTGATCCTGCTTACAATATGGAAGCAGTTTGGATCTCTCCAAACATAAAATCAAAAGCGCTCAATCTTGGTTATTCTGTTGTCGATTGTCCAACGGTCATTGCCACACACATGAGTAAAATAATTCGTGACAATTTGTCTGAGATATTTGGTTATAATGAAAATGAGGCGCTAATGGAAAGACTTAAAAGTTTATCTCCAAAGCTCGCCGATAATATAGAGAAAGCATTAACAAATAATGATCAACTTAAAGTTTTCCGCCAGTTACTCCGAGAGCAAGTGCCATTAGTTGATATTACTAATATTGCGACCACCATTATTGATTCAGCAGAAACGACCAAAGACCCTATTTTATTAAGTTCTGATATTCGTTGCACCTTAAAACGTAGTCTGATCACGCTCGCGATTGGCGATAGAACCAAACTTAATACCTTTACGCTTGCTGATGAATTAGAACAAACGCTGCTCACGGCATTAAACCAGTCTCAACAAGAAGCTAAAACCGCAATAGATAGCTTCCCAATAGATCCAAATTTATTAAGTCAATTACAACAGAGAATGCCGACTGTAAAAGAACAATTACAACAAAATGGTCATCCTGCGACCCTATTAGTTACACCGCAACTCCGTCCATTACTTGCACGTTATGCGCGTTCCTTTGCTAAAGGATTATCTGTTTTGTCTTACAATGAGATACCTGAACATATTCAGGTTGATGTCGTAGGCACCCTAGGATAATGAATATATAAAATAAAAACCAGCTATGCGAATAGCTGGTTTGCATCCAATCTCAGAGCTGAAAAATTAGTTATCCAAGTAAGAAATTTTATTGTTCATCAGTTTAATATTAAACTCGGTATCGGAAGACAGTACGCCATCATTTAATATATGCAGCCAGCGCCAGTTCTGTTTCTCCACATTCCGAAACATAACAAACAGCGCAATATATTCAGCCTCATCAGCTTGAATAAATTCATAATCTAATTTCGAATTCGGTTTTACGGTCAATTCTTTTTTGTTCACAAGCGCAGAGCCTAAGACCAATTCATCTGCTTTCCACAACTGATCAAAACTCGCATTACGGAAAGTTGCTACGTCAGATAACTGATATACCCGCACAATAACAGGTAACGGTCCGCTGTAATCATTTGAATTAAGGTCTGCAGAAGCAGATAAATTCAATCTGACATCGGTATTACTGCATGCGGAAAGTAAGAGTAAAATAAGTATACTGGTCAACGTTTTCGCACGTTTCACACACGCACAAAAAAAGGCGGGAAATATTATCATATGCTTCAACATCCATTGTTATGAGCTAATAATTTTCGGAGTGGTATCCATATCAATAGTTGTTATAGCAAAATATCTACCAATATAAAACTATATAATATGCGCGCCCCTATTAATGGCTAATACTTAACACTAAAAATTTCATTTTTCTAATCGAACCATATGATAATTACCCGTTACTTGAACTTATCCCGCATCCACTGACAGTATGTCTAGTATTTCACTGCAAACTAAAAACCAAACAACAAAAAAGCAGCTCAAGAGCTGCTTTTCATATTCATATCAGTATGTACTGCTTAATAAGTGAGGATTATTCCCACTCAATTGTTGCAGGTGGCTTACCAGATACATCGTAAACCACACGAGAAATACCATCAATTTCATTGATAATACGGTTTGAAACATGACCGATTAAATCATACGGAAGATGTGACCAACGCGCAGTCATAAAGTCGATTGTTTCAACACAACGTAGTGATACAACCCAATCGTATTTACGGCAATCGCCCATTACGCCAACAGAGCGTACCGGTAAGAATACAACAAATGCTTGGCTTACTTTATGGTAAAGTTCCGCTTTGTGTAATTCTTCGATGAAGATAGCGTCAGCACGACGTAATAGGTCGCAATATTCTTTCTTCACTTCGCCAAGTACACGCACACCTAGACCAGGTCCAGGGAATGGGTGACGGTAAAGCATGTCGTATGGTAGACCTAATTCAAGACCAATCTTACGCACTTCATCTTTAAATAATTCACGTAATGGTTCAACAAGACCCATTGCCATATCGTCAGGTAAACCACCTACGTTATGGTGTGATTTAATCACGTGCGCTTTACCATTTTTAGTCGCAGCTGATTCGATAACGTCAGGGTAGATAGTACCTTGTGCTAACCATTTAGCATTGCTTAATTTCTTAGATTCTTCGTCAAAGATTTCAACAAATACACGGCCAATAATTTTACGTTTAGTTTCAGGATCATTTTCGCCAGCCATTTGCTCAAGGAAACGATCTTCAGCTTTAACATGAACAATATTTAGACCGAAACGATCACCAAACATATCCATTACTTGCTGACCTTCGTTTAAACGAAGTAAACCGTTATCAACGAATACACAAGTCAGCTTATCGCCAATTGCGCGTTGTAATAACATAGCAACAACAGATGAATCAACACCACCAGATAGACCTAGAATAACTTCATCATCACCGATTTGCGCTTTCATACGAGCAATTGCATCATCGATAATTGAAGTTGAAGTCCAAAGTCCGTCGCAGCCACAGATGTCTTTTGCAAAGTGAGCAAGCATACGCTCACCTTGACGAGTATGTGTTACTTCTGGGTGAAATTGAACACCGTAAAAACGTTTTTCTTCGTTTGCCATCGCAGCAAACTGACAAGTCGCTGTGTTAGCAACTGTTACAAAGCCTTCTGGAATAGCAGAAACTTTATCACCGTGGCTCATCCATACGTCTAATAGTGCTTTACCAGAATCAGATACTGCATCTTCGATAGACTTGAACAGCGCAGAAGGAGATTGCATCTCGATTTGTGCATAACCAAATTCGCCTTCGCCAGTACCTTTAATGACTTTGCCACCAAGTTGCTCAGACATTGTTTGCATACCGTAACAGATACCCAGTACAGGTACGCCTGCGTTGAATACATATTCAGGTGCACGAGGTGAACCCGCTTCTGTTACGCTTTCTGGGCCACCAGCAAGGATAATACCGTTTGGATTGAATTCACGGATTGCCGCTTCATCTACATCCCATGTCCATAATTCACAGTAAACACCGATTTCACGGATACGACGAGCGATTAACTGCGTATATTGAGAACCAAAGTCCAGAATTAGGATTTTTTGCTCATGAATATTTGTGGTCATTAAAGATATTCCTGTAAATATATTTAGTAGTAGTATTTGTAATAATAGTAAGAGGAGACACTTGTCTCCCCTTGCATTATCAGTTTCTAACTATGCGTTCAGCTAAGCTTAGTTTGAACGGTAGTTTGGCGCTTCTTTAGTCATAATCACATCGTGAACATGGCTTTCTGTGATACCAGAACCAGTGATACGAACAAATTCAGCTTTCGTGTTCATGTCATGAATCGTTGCACAACCAGTTAGACCCATTGAAGAACGGATACCACCCATTTGTTGATGGATGATTTCTTTCAATTTGCCTTTATAAGGAACACGGCCTTCAATACCTTCTGGTACTAATTTGTCGGCAGCGTTTTCTGATTGGAAGTAACGGTCAGATGAACCCTTAGACATAGCGCCTAATGAACCCATACCACGGTAAGATTTGTATGCACGACCTTGGTAAAGTTCAACTTCACCAGGTGCTTCTTCAGTACCAGCGAACATAGAACCAACCATCACACATGATGCACCAGCAGCAAGTGCTTTCGCGATATCACCAGAGAAACGGATACCACCATCAGCGATAACTGGAATACCAGTACCTTCTAATGCCGTTACAGCATCATTGATTGCGGTAATTTGTGGCACACCTACACCAGTAACGATACGGGTAGTACAGATTGAACCAGGGCCGATACCTACTTTCACACAGCTAACGCCAGCGTCAACTAATGCTAGTGCACCAGCGCCAGTTGCAACGTTACCACCGATGATTTCTAAATCAGGGTATGCCGCGCGTGTTTCTTTAATACGGTTTAAAACACCTTGAGAGTGACCGTGAGATGAATCAATTAATAATACATCAACACCGGCTTCTACTAATGCATCGATACGCTCTGCAGTAGAACCACCAGCACCAACAGCAGCACCTACACGTAAACGACCTAATTCGTCTTTACATGCATTTGGTTTTTTCTCTGCTTGTTTAAAATCTTTAACCGTGATCATACCCGTTAGTTTAAAGTCTGTATTTACTGCAAGTACTTTTTCAATACGGTGTTTGTGCATTAGGCCAAGCACTTCTTCACGAGAAGCTTTCTTTCCAACTGTCACTAAACGATCTTTCGGTGTCATCACAGATTCAACTAGGGTAGTTAAATCATCAACAAAACGTACATCACGACCAGTAATGATACCCACTAGGTCATTGGCTTCGGTTACTACAGGAAAGCCAGCAAAACCGTATTGCTTAGCTAGTTCAGCTACATCAGCAATTGTCATGTCAGGTTTTACAGTAACGGGCTCAGCAACAATACCACTTACATATTTCTTCACTAAACGTACTTCAGCTGCTTGACGTTCAATAGACATGTTTTTGTGAACGAAACCAATACCACCTTCTTCAGCTAACGCGATCGCTAAACGACCTTCAGTTACTGTGTCCATCGCAGCTGCAAGCATAGGGATGTTTAGTTGGATGTTTTTTGTTAGTTGAGTTTTTAGGTCAGCATCGTTCGGTAAAACAGTTGAATGAGCAGGTACAAGTAGTACGTCATCAAAGGTAAGGGCTTCTTTGGCAATTCTTAGCATGGGCAATATCTCACCTTGTTAAAGGTATAAAATGGACGACATAATTGGTATAAATATTGCGGACGAAGTATATGGATGCTTGTGGGTAAAAGCAAACTATATTTCAATATTTTTTAGTTTCCGTTGATCTTAATGCCTATTAAAAAGCAAATCTGCTACAATATGCCAACGCAATTACATCTAATTTTAACTGCTTAACGCTAGAGAGCCTTATTTTGAACAATGCAAATATTTATACAGTGACTCACTTAAATGCCAGCGTTAGGCAATTGCTTGAATCAGAGATGGGGACGCTATGGTTGACTGGCGAAATCTCCAACTTTGTCGCGCCGGCATCTGGACATTGGTACTTATCGCTTAAAGATAGTCGCTCACAAGTCCGCTGCGCCATGTTTAAAGGCAATAACCGCCGAGTGACATTTCGTCCAGCCAACGGCCAACAAGTATTAGCCAAAGTACGTGTAACCATGTACGAACCGCGTGGTGAATATCAATTAGTGGTTGAATCATTAAGTCCAGCTGGCGACGGTTTATTACAACAGCAATATGAACAGTTAAAAGCATCGTTAGATGCACAAGGTTATTTTGCCCAAGCACATAAAAAAGCCCTGCCCCTACATGCCAAACGCATTGGTATTGTTACTTCGGCAACCGGTGCTGCGGTACATGATATTCTGACCGTACTTGAACGTCGTAGTCCTAACTTACCGGTGATTATCTACCCAACGCTGGTGCAAGGTGCACAAGCAGCACCCGCGATTGTTAATGCTATTAATATTGCCAATCAGCGTAATGAAGTTGATTTGTTGATTGTCGGCCGCGGTGGCGGTTCATTAGAAGACTTATGGTGCTTCAATGAAGCCTCTGTTGCCCAAGCTATTTTTAACAGTCAATTACCCATTATCAGCGCCGTAGGCCACGAGATCGACGTCACTATCGCCGATTTCGTCGCCGATATGCGCGCACCAACTCCTTCTGCCGCAGCCGAACTCGTGAGTCAGGATCAAGCACACCTGCAACAACAGGTGACAAACCTGAGCCGACGTTTAAACAAAGCCATACAAACACAGCTAGCGAAAAAGAAACATCAACAGCGTTACTTACAACAAACATTGATGAACCAACACCCACAACATAAATTGCAGCAACAAAGTCAAAAGCTCGATGAACTTAGCCTACGTTTAAACCAAGCCGTTAATCGCCATATTGGTAAGCAAAAGTTACATCTAACCCAACTAACGGGTCGATTACAGTCCCACTCTCCAGTGCATAAACTAGCGGCGATGCAGCAACAACAAGCCAATTTACAAACTCGATTACACAGTGCGATGCAACGCCGTTTACAACAAGAACAAAATAATTTACAAAATCTTGTGCAACAACTCCAAACAGTTAGTCCACTAGCGACACTAACCCGTGGCTACTCCATTACGCAGAATGACAAACACCAAGTGATCACCTCTGTGGCCAAACTAAAATCTGGCGACAAGCTAGTCACGCGTTTTACCGATGGTGAAATACGTTCTACCGTCGATTAATTTTAGCTAAGTCGCTGACTTAAATGGCCTCCAATTAGATATTAATAATACTTAATTAAAAATAATCAATAAAAAAACCTTGTGATATCAGCTACTCAGCCGATAGCCTACATAGCTTTAATTTATGGGACATCACAAGGTATCTAAATCATGAATTCTATTAAAAATATGTACTCTTCCTACTTCATTGCGTTTATGCTCGCAATTATGGTATTAACAACGATCGGCATTAAAACCTTCGTCTCACCACAATTACTTGAATCTTCAGAAGACATCATTCATAAGTCATTACAAACAGTATCTGAAAATGTATTTAGTAAACTCAATAAAGTAGAAGCTCAGCAGAAAAATATCACGCAAGTGGTCCCTGAATTATCCAGTGAACAAATTGATAAATTACTGCCCGCATTGGTTGATCAATACGGTGATAGCAGCGTGTTTGGTGGCGGTATTTGGCCACTACCAGATCAGCGTCAAGAAGGTATGCGTAAATTCAGTTCTTTTGTGCACCGAGATAGTAACAATCAATTGATCTCTAATGATTATTGGAATACCGCCGCGGCACCGAATTATTTTGAACAGTCTTGGCACAGAGCCGGACAAAATGCACCAAGAGGTACGTGTGCTTGGGCGCCAGCATACAAAGATTCGGCAAGTACCGAAGCACGTACTAACTGTAGCATGGGTATCTATAAAGACGGTCGTCTGTATGGTGCGGCAACAATTGACGTAACACTCGGTTTCTTTAACCAACTTGCTAAAGACTTAGAGCGAGAGTTTGGTGGCTACATTCTAGTTGTCGAACAAGATGGTAAGATCCTTAACAATACAGCAGCTACCTCAGGAGATTTATTATTAAAAACAACCACATCTCTGGCATCACGTTCTACATTTATTAATGCCGTAAATAACAACTTAAACAATCAGAATAACAAACAGTATATTAGTTATGACGCTGAGAATGGCGAAGAGTACGCACTGTATTTTGAACCATTAGAGGGGACACCATGGTCAATTGCGTTAGCCGTTCCCGTTGCCTCTTTACATGAAAATGAGTCGGTTATTTTATCACTTATCGCGGCAATTCAATTACCACTCATGCTGGCTATTATTTGTTTTTGTTACATTACCTTTAAACGTCTGTCACAGCGCTTGATCGTACTACGTGAAAACATTGACCTACTTTCACAAGGTAATGCAGATCTAACAACGCGTGTGCAAATCAAAGCAAATGATGAAGTTGGCGATATTGGTAATTCAGTGAATAACTTTATTAATTACTTACATACGTTAATGCTGTCTGTTAATGATTCTTCAGTCAAAATATCGGGTTCGTTGGCGCAAGTTGAAGAACAAACTCAAATCACCAATAACATCGTCATTAGTCACGCGAAAGAAACAGAGCAAGCTGTGACTGCAATGGAAGAAATGAGTACCACAGCAACGATTGTAGCGACCAATGCAGCAGACGCAGCAGCAGCCACCCAGCAAATGCACGATGCTGTATCACAATCAAAAATAACGGTTATTCGCGCATCAAGTAACGTACAAACCTTACTGGATGATGTTGAAGATACCGTAGTCAATATTGAAAGCATGGCGCAGCATACTCAACAAATTAGTGCTGTACTAACCGTTATTGGCGACATTGCAGAACAAACTAACTTACTTGCACTTAATGCGGCAATTGAAGCAGCCCGAGCAGGTGAACAAGGCCGTGGTTTTGCCGTAGTAGCAGATGAAGTCAGAGCATTAGCGGCACGTACACAAAACAGTACATCAGAAATTAATACGATGTTAGCGAAGCTTAATTCAGGGGTAAATGCCGTTGTGAACGCGATGGATAAAACCAAAGAACGCTGTGTAACAACTGCAACGGATACTCAAGAAGTAAACCAAGATCTAGAAAGTATGGAAATCGCAATTTCTACTATTAGTGAACTGACTATCCAGATCGCTTCTGCTGCAGAAGAGCAAAGTACAGTAAGTAATGAAGTCACCCGTAATATGAGTGAAATACAGCACATCGTAAGCGAGTTATCAAGTAACTCCGAACATACAGCAATAACAACAACAGAACTTGGAGTAATGAATACCGAGTTGAAAGATGTTGTTGGTAAGTTTAATTTATAAGAACAGCAATCACTAACTCGACCTAAATATCAGCCTTGTTTGTTTATCACAGACAAGGCTTTTTATCTTTAATCATAATCAAAAATCACGCTCTGAAAATGAGGGTTATCGACTGTCACATCAAGTGTTAAGATCGTATCGAGTACAATCAAACGAATAACATCATCAACCGTTATCTTAATACATTCGTCTCGATTTTCATTACGTTGCGTATCGAGCCCAATACCGTATATTTCAGCACCCGATTTAAGCGTTAACTTAACCGGGTATTTGTGCATACACACTATTTCAATATAGTCATACTGATCGCATTTCATCATAGTTTATATCTCCACATTTCACTGAAACAAGTCCTAACTTTTATCATAGTCGGTGAACATATACTAATTTTAGCTCTTTACAAACTAACGCTAATATATGAATGCACTAGTTTGGAGGATATTATCAATTTAGAGCAATATTGGTGCACGCTTTGTATATAAATATAAGTTAAAACTGTATATAAATTTAAAACAAAAAAGACATGAAAACTTAATCATTTTAAAATCAAATGGATACGCAACAAAAAAATGAATGTATTCAATATTAACGCTTATTGTAAACACTGGTTCGATACTTGCTGTACATCAATGCATACATATAATGAATATGCCGACTCTCAGAAAAATAAGGAAATTAATTCATGAGCAGTAATGATGCACAGCATGAACACACAGATCTGATTTATAAATTAGATGATATTCCCCCAGTATTAGAATCTTCATTTGCTGCAATACAGCATGTCTTTGCCAGCTTTGTTAGCGTTATAACACCCACACTCATTATTGGCGGTGTATTAGGCTTAGGTGAACAACTACCTTACTTGATCAGCATGGCGCTATTGGTTTCAGGTGTCGCAACGTTTATTCAAGCTCGACGTTTTGGTCCAGTAGGCGCGGGTATGATCTGTTTACAAGGCACCAGTTTTTCCTTTTTAAGTTCAATACTCGCCGCAGGATTTATGGTTAAAGCCAATGGCGGCGGGCCCGAAGATATTCTCGCCATGATATTTGGTATTTGTTTCTTCGGTGCATTTGTAGAAATCTTTATCTCTCAGTTTATTGATAAATTAGAACGTATTTTGAATCCATTAATTACCGGTATCGTCATTACTATTATCGGTATCTCATTAATTAAAGTAGGTATGATCGATCTTGCAGGTGGTTTTAATGCACCTGACTTTGGGAACATAGAAAATCTAGCACTTGGTGGTAGCGTTCTTGCGATTATTATTTTCCTCAATAATTCAAATAATCAATGGATCCGCTTATCTTCTATCATCATCGGCTTAACCTGCGGAGTGATGATTGCCCTTGGTTTTGACATGTTCACCTTTACCGACATCAGCGATCAACCACTGTTCAGTATTCCCGTACCATTTAAGTATGGTTTTGCTTTTGATTGGATGGCATTCATTCCAGTCGCATTGATCTACTTAATTACCGCCATTGAAACAACCGGCGATCTAACAGCGAACTGTATTATCTCGCAACAGCCAATAACAGGGAAACGCTACATAGCGAGAATCAAAGGCGGCATACTGGGTGACGGCCTTAACTCAATGCTAGCAGCCACTTTTAATACTTTCCCTAATACAACATTCAGCCAGAATAACGGCGTGATCCAAATGACCGGAGTGGCAAGTCGTCACGTTGGTTATTTCATTGCTGGTATCTTAGTATTGTTAGGTTTGTTTCCTGCGATTGGCGCGATATTACAACAAATTCCAAAACCCGTGTTAGGCGGAGCTACGTTAGTAATGTTTGGTATGGTTGCAGCGACAGGTATCAAAATATTAGCCACTGAAGAATTAGACCGCCGTAAATTATTAATCATGGCGGTATCATTCGGGGTTGGTTTCGGGGTTGCTTTAGTGCCTGAATTACTAAAACAACTGCCGCAATTAGTACAGAATATTTTTGGTTCTTCAATTACTGCCGGTGGGTTAACAGCAATCATTTTAAGTTTGCTATTACCCGAAAAACGAAGCTGTAAAGTGGCTGCTGAAGAGCACGTAATTGAACAAATCAATTAACTAATTATAGCCATTTGCCCTCTTATTAATAATGAGAGGACATTAACCTAAGCGCTTCACCCAATTACCCGCATTGTCACGAGTACAATTTTCTTCACTATCAAACTTCACTTGCTTGTTAATATTTTTGAATCTCACATCAACAGCGTTAAGTGCTTGAGCTAATAATTCATGCAAATGCTGGTCTTGCTTCGATGCCGTTAATTGAGCAATATCAGCGTTGTTATCAAATACACAAGTTATTTTTAAAGATGCCGGAAAATTCGCGTAATTAACGGTATGCGTTAACCATTGAAACCCCTGAATTTCATCTTTTGCATCTTCACAAACACAAGTAAGCACTTTACATAAAGTATTATCAATCTTCTTTTCAGTTTTAGTCATATTCTGTCGGCTGTTATCTTCTGAGTATTTATAGCGCTATCCTACCGTAAATCATATCCTATAAACAATAAAGCCAACCCGAAGGCTGGCAATACTTAACAAGGTGTAATTAGCCATTAATCGCTAAAAAATTCATCGTAGTGAACTAAACCCCTACTTCCCCACCATCATTCTTACGAATAATAACGGTTGCAGCACGTGGTCGAACAGTTTGATTACTCGGTGTTTCCATCGACGCGTCATTACTATACGGCCAATTTTTAGGGTGTTGGATATTCAAAAACAGATCCGTTTGAGCAGGACTAAAAGCTAAACCTGTGACTTCAGCGCCATTTGGTCCGACAAAGAAACGTTTCAATGCAGTTTGATTATCACTGTTAATTGTCTCTAATTCACCAGCATCTTTAGTGAGTTGACTTGGTACTACAGCTAGCATCTGATCATTGGTATATTCAGTTAATTCTAGTGCACCATTATCCGTTTGGATCCACATAATACCGCGCGAATCAAATGCGAGACCATCTGGACTTGCAAACTGATTTAGCTCGTCTAATCCAGAGATATTAACTTCTGGTGATCCATCTTCTGCCGCACCAAATACAAAAATATCCCAACTAAATTGCTCAGCATCGTCACCTTCTTGCCAACGAATAATATGGCCGGCGCTATTGTTCAATCTTGGATTCGCAGGGTTAGTTTCCGTTGTACGTTTGGTATTATTAGTCAAGGTCATGTATACCGCACCATTAATAGGGTCTACGGCTGCCCATTCTGGACGATCCATTGGCGTCGCACCAACAAGATCCGCCGCACCAGCTGTATTTAGAATAATCTCAGCAAGGTTAGCAAAGTGATCAGCTAACACACCTTGCTCTTTCGTTTCCGCCGTCATAGTTAGTGGTAGCCATACACCAACCCCTTTATCGTCAAAACGAGCTACATACAAAGTACCTTGACCCATGTACTTTTCACCCACAGTTAAACGATCAGTGCGATCGGCATCACCAGGGGCCCACAACGCATCAGAAACAAATTTATAAATATATTCAAAACGAGAGTCATGCCCAGAATAAAAGACAATCGGTTTACCTTCAGTTACTTTGCCAAAAACACAACCTTCATGGCGGAAGCGTCCTAATGCGGTACGTTTAACAGCATTCGATTGATTATCATAAGGGTCTATTTCGACAATATAACCATGACCATTGGCTTCGTTACGATAATCTTCAGCCGCATTCACGCCTTTAATCGTAATATCAAAACGGCTAAATTCATCAGCGACTTCATCATCGTTACCCGCTAAATCATCCCAACCATAACGGGTATTTTTATCGTCAATGCCGATACGTAATTGATCTACGGTCTGTGTGCCAGTATTAACGAAATAACCAGGCCAGTTTTCTTCACAAGTCAGGTAGGTACCCCATGGCGTATAACCATTACCACAGTTATTAAGCGTACCACGTACTTTATCGCCATCTGTAGCGAAAGCCGTTACGAGTAATTCCTTATCAGCAACTGGGCCGCTAATATCCATAATAGTAGCACCTGTAAAGCGACGATTATGGCTATCATTTTTAACTACATCCCAAATACCATTAGTTTGCTTAATACGCACAACAGTAACACCATGCGCATTAATTTCTTTGCGTACTTCATCAAGAATTGTGCGTAAGCTATTCACATCTTTAGTCGGTCCAGCAGGATGTAATGCCTTTTGATCTATGTACTCATGATTAATACATAATAAGCCATCGGTAGAGCTACCATTTAACGGAAAATAATGCATGCCGTCATGATGCATACCCAGTGAATTAGCTTGATCTAACGCAGTATTTGAACCGTCGGCTTGCCATTCTTGAGCAAAATCATTAAGCGGTGTGCCCCAAGGTGCGAGTACTTGTGCACTGTAACCTTTAGGCACAACAACTGCGTCTAGTTTAGCCCCCGAAATAGAATCGAACCCTAATTTTAGCTTTGTTGCCAAATTTTCATCGCTCGTCGTATTCGAACAACCTGTTAAACCTATCCCACTTAACATACCAACAGCAGCCATCCCCACGCCTGCTCTTAAGATACTGCGGCGAGACAATTCTCTCTCCATTACCGCTGCGAAAGGTTCATTATTACTGTTATTATATTTAGTTGGGTCAAATGTATCTTTGCTCATGCTTTATTTACTCAATCATTATTTAAGACCGATATAAACTAACAAGCAATTATGTATTTTCTATTTCAGTAACATGACAGTTTTTATAATCAGCCATATAAACTGTTAAAAATTGCACCTTTCATTCGGTGACAAATAAAACCCATCTCGCTAATACACCTCAACAGGCAGTAATAAATCATTATGTACGACGGCTTTTTCGTGTAAATAAATAGAGAATGTCGACCCGATACCAAGCTCAGATTTCACCGATATTTTGCCGCCGACTTCGCTAATAATACTTTGACTCACAGATAAACCTAACCCTGTACCACTACGACGTGTTGTGAAAAATGGGTCAAAAATACGCAATAGATTGTCTTCACTGATACCACAACCATGATCACTAATATGTACTACAGCACCAATAATATTACCGCCATCATCATGCCAGTCTTCAGTTTTAATCTTCAACAGACCTTTATCACCCATAGCATGTACACCATTCATTTGCAGGTTAACTAATACTTGTAAAAGTTGATGACGGTTCACTTCCACACAACATTTAGCATCAAGTTGCGATTTAATCTGTACATCGGCAGATTTAGTGCCTGAACCAACCAAAGTTAAGCTTTCTTTTACAATCAAATTTAAGTGCTGCCAAGTGATCTCATCTTGTACCCCACCTTGACGGCTATACTGCAATAAGCTTCGAGTTATGTTACGGATACGATCAATCTGCTCATGTATCGCTTCAAGCTCTTCAGTAACTCGTTGACTGTCTTCTCCGAGCTCGAGTTGCAACAGTTCCACATTACCGAGGATCACCGCTGTGGGATTGTTAATCTCGTGGGCAATACCAGCAGTTAATTCACCAAGGGCTGCCAGTTTTTCACTCATCACGAGCTTACTACGCGTTTGATTTAGCAACTTAATATATTGCTCTAATTCTTGGGTTTTATCATGTAAGCTCTGCGTTCGGCTGTGGACCTTATCTTCAAGTTCCAGCGAAGCCCGTTTAATTAAATCATTACGCTGTTGTAACTGGTCTAACATAGAATCAAATTGCTGACCAAAAATCGCGAGTTCATGATCCTTACATAATCCCAGATCACCAATACGACGATTTAACCCCAATGGCACTACTCTCACCACATTATGGATCTTTTCAATCGGTCTAAATAAATCCCGTGCGCCACGATATACCAAGCCACCAGAAAGTAATAATACCGCTATAATACCCACGCTAAATTCAGCAATATTCGTTAGAAACGTTTCCAATAATGGCCACTCTAAATAACCAGTGTAGAGCATACCTATCACATGACCATCATAGTCTCGTAACGGTTCATAAGCAGAGATGTACCAATCATCGTAAACGAATGCCCGACCAACCCAATTATCTCCACCAATGAGAACCTGCTGTTTTACTTCTAGAGAAACACGGGTGCCAATTGCCCGACCATTAAGCTGCTCACTATCAAGCGGAACATTAGTGCTAACCCGGATATCATCCATAAAGAGTGTCACAGTCCCAATACTGTCTAACGGTAATGTGCCATCGCTGTAAACAAGATCACGAATACGGTCAACCAGTTGGGTGCTATTATTCAGTAATATACCACCATCAATAATCCACTCTAGCTGATTATTATGATTAAAAATCGGGAGTAAATTGCGACTAATAAGCCCTCTATACTCTAATTTATTTTCACGTAATAGCGGGATCTGAGCTGATGCAGGCAGCGTACTATTTAATGCCAACAATTCATCATGATTAAGTACTTGAAAAAACGTTTGTGGTTTGGCGGTAAGTAATAATTGCTGATTCACCAACGGGAACGAGTCTAATGCTGACGCTGGGTGTAATACCACAAAATCTAATGCGTAATTCTCAGCTTGGCGTTTAACCCATTCCGGTAACTTGCTTTCATTTGTGCGCAATAAATGTTGGAAATCGTAAGATGAGGACAGTGACGTCAACTTCATCCGTTGTTCTTTTTGCAATAACTCAATACTGTTATGCGCAACAGCCAGATCCGATTTCACGTTCATTAATGCGTTTTGCCATGTATAGGTCACTGTCCAGTACATAGTCAATGCGAATAAAGCAAACAGTGTAATCACTATGGGAACAGATGTAAGCACTAACAAACGATAGCGTACCATGGTTCTAAAACGCTTAATCCATAACAGTATAAATTGTTTCATTTTCATAAGGCTGCTTCATCAATCCATTCTTTATATTTACGCTCTAGCGTTTTACGTGCCACACCAAGCTTACGTGCAGCCGCTGATTTATTCCCTTCATGAGAATCAACTACCTGCATGATATGTGCTTTTTCAACTTCTTTTAATGTCCATGTCGTTGGATAACAATATTGTTCTTCATCACCGTTAACTTCGGATGAGCAACGACAAGGACTCTCTAAATTAGCTTCATCCATGC
Organism: Moritella viscosa; assembly: GCF_900120065.1. NCBI lineage: Bacteria > Pseudomonadati > Pseudomonadota > Gammaproteobacteria > Alteromonadales > Moritellaceae > Moritella > Moritella viscosa. The sequence goes on along the minus strand of NZ_FPLG01000015.1, from coordinate 30,458 downwards.
GTATCTGGTCAAATGGTGTAATAGCTGCTCTTGGCTGCCTTGCCGCATCACCTTGCAACTCTCGCCAATATTCAGCTGGCGGTTTACCGAGCAAAATACAACGTTCCATCATATTCCGCAATTCACGAATATTACCAGGCCAGTCATATGCTTGCATTGCTTGTATATCTTCGTGTGTCCAACTGACACTCTTCATGCCTAAATCATTGGATAATTTAAGTGTAAAATGATGTGCTAATGCAGGAATATCTTCAACACGATCACGCAAGGGCGGTAAATCCACCGTTAGTACATTTAAACGATAATACAGATCCTGACGAAAACGCCCTTCTTCCACTTCCACTTTTAAATTACGATTTGTAGCTGCGACAATACGCACATCGACCGGAATTTCACGCTCACCACCAACCGGTCTAATCGCTTTTTGCTCTAATACCCGTAATAACGACGATTGCATGGCAAGTGGCATTTCACCAATCTCATCGAGGAATAAGGTACCGCCGTTGGCAACACGAAATAGCCCTTCTCGGCTTTTTTTAGCGCCCGTAAATGCGCCTTGAATATGACCAAACAATTCACTTTCTAATAGGTCCGGTGCAATCGAACCACAGTTTAATGGTACAAAAGGACCATTACGTAAACTAAGTTGATGTAAAGCCCGCGCCACTAATTCTTTACCGGTACCCGATTCACCTTCAATTAATACAGCGGCCATGGATGGGGCAATCTGGGTTATCAGTTTTTTCATTGATAAGGTTTTAGTGGCATCACCGATAATATCGATAGGAAATGTACGCTCAATATCACGTTGCAGCGCAAAGTTCTGACGTTCCACTAAACGACGTTCAATACACCGATTTACCGATTGCATCATTTGTTCGAGGTTGAACGGTTTTAAGATAAAGTCTGAAGCACCAGCCCGTAACGCTTTAATCGCGGTATCTAAATCGGCATATCCAGTCATAAATATCACATCACTACGACGTGTTTGCGGATCAAATGCTTCGTGCCACTCAATACCAGAGCGCCCTGGTAAATTAATATCAACAATAAGTAAATCGAAATGGCAGCGCTTACGGAGTTCTTCTGCTTCTTCGATGCTGCCAGCAGTATCAACTTGGGCAAATTTTTTACTTAACGCTTTCTTTAAGATCGCGCGCATACCCGGTTCATCATCAACAACAAGTACAGAGACCGCAGCCCAAGAGGGAGAATAAGTAAATTCTGACATAAATATAAATAACTACCGTAATTTTTTAAGTTGCGACATTTTGTCTCATATCGACTAACAAAGTCAAAACTGTTTCAATCATTTATTTACGATCGATTTAATTAAAATATTATTTATCTTTTAAATTAAATACTTATTTACACGCCCAGCGTTTTATCTGGTTTATTTTTAATTTGGCATCTAATTTGCTACATAACGAGAAATACGGTGATTTTTCAACTAACTCATATAAATAGCTTTAACGCCAGGAAGACCTAATGACTGTAAAACCGATGAAATTTATCCAAACATCGCTTGCCTTATTCGCACTTGTAACGGCTGCGGGTGTCAATGCCGCAGACGACATGAAGATCCGTCTTGCTACCACAACTAGTACTTATCATTCGGGACTGCTTGATTTTTTGTTACCTGAATTCAAAAAAGACACGGGTTATACGGTTGATGTACTTGCAGCAGGTACGGGGAAATCACTACGCATGGGTCAAAATGGCGATGTTGATTTGGTCATGACGCACGCAGCAAAATCAGAAGCGAAATTTGTCGATGCGGGTTACGGTGTACTACCACGTCAACTCATGTATAACGATTTTGTCCTTGTAGGCCCAAAAGCTGACCCAGCAAAAATCAATGCTGGAGCAGATATTGTGAAAGCATTAGCTGGCATCGCATCTTACAACGCAACCTTCATCTCTCGTGGTGATGATTCAGGCACCAACAAAAAAGAACTTGGCCTGTGGGCTCAAACTAAAATGGAACCAAATTTCGGTGGCTACAAAGCGATAGGTCAAGGCATGGGACCAACGCTAAACATGGCATCGGAACTACAAGCGTACACGTTAACTGACCGTGGAACTTGGTTAGCTTACCAAAATAAACTAGACCTTAAGATTGTTGTACAAGGTGATAAACGTTTATTTAACCCATACCAAGTGATCTTAGTGAACCCAAGCCGTTATCCAGATATCAATTACCGAGGCGCAAAGATATTCAGTGATTGGTTAGTTAATCCAAAAGCACAAACCATGATTAACAGTTATAAACGTAGCGGCGAGCAATTATTTGTTGCGAATGCCAAGTCTTCATAATCGTATAGAAACCTAGATACTTAATGGATATTTGGCAAACCACCCAACAAGCTGTTCAACTCCTTTTAAGTGGCGATATGGCACTGTGGGGAATTGTCGGTGTGTCATTTTCAGTATCTTTACTGGCGATTGCGTTGGTACTAATACCTGCATTGTTAATCGCATTTGCTCTCGCATACGGAAAGTTCCAAGGGCGTTGGTTATTGCTATCATTATTCAATACCTGTCAATCCATCCCGACGGTTGTGATTGGCTTATTACTTTACATGATGCTGTCTCGTGCAGGTCCTCTCGGTAATTGGCAAATGCTATTTACCCAAAAAGCGATGATCTTGGGACAAATGATGGTTTGTTTTCCGATTTTAGTATCCATGATGCACGCCGCGTTTCAAAACAGCGATCGCCGTGCTTGGGAAACAGCATTAACCTTAGGTGCAAGTCTACCTCGCGCATTATTAAGTTTGATGTGGGAGTGTCGTTTCCCACTCCTTGCCGCCATTATCGCCGCATTTAGTCGTATTATTACTGAAGTTGGTTGCTCTATGATGGTTGGCGGTAATATTTTAAATTCAACGCGGAATATACCCACGGCGATCGCATTAGAAAGCTCAAAGGGCGCGTTTGCACAAGGTGTCGCCCTAGGTATGGTCTTATTGCTCCTTGCGCTAGGACTTAACTTTTTATTATCCTTCGCTCGTGGTAAAGCCCACTTGCGCACCAATTAGACTAAGGAATAGATAGTGCCACAAATTACTATTCAAGCAGAAGATATCTCGATTCGATTTAAAGATCGTCTGCTATTTCACATTCCTCATCTTAAGTTCGGTCCGCAAGAAGCCATTTATCTCACTGGTGCAAATGGCGTAGGTAAGACCACATTATTAAAAATATTATCCGGTTTACAACGCCCAACCACAGGCAAAGTAAACTTACAGTGCAATACTTGGTTTCGCCGTTTATTTAGAAGTAACGCCAAAAATGGTGTTATTTATATGCACCAAACACCCTACATGTTTGACGGTAGTGTACTTGATAACGTTTGTTATGGATTAAAATTCACCCGAAAAGGCCGTCAAGAGCAACGAAGTGAAGCGATAACAGCGCTACGTATGATAGGGTTAGAGACTCTCGCTAATGAACATATTTCGGTATTGTCTGGTGGTGAACGCCAGCGCGTGGCGATGGCAAGAGCATGGGTACTCAAACCCAGCGTGTTATTAATGGATGAATCAAGCGCCAGCATGGATACAGAATCCATTGAGCGCCAGGTGGTGCTAGCCAATGATTTACTCGAGCGCGGTTCAACCTTAGTTATCACCAGCCACCAGCAAAATGCGCTTACCGCACTTTGTCGCCGTCAATGGTGCATTAACAATAGCAAATTAATTGAACGAGCAGATCTACAGCTCATCAAAAAAGATAAGGATACTTATGCCTTCGGCTGAACAAACAAGTTGGGTAATTTTAGCGGGCGGACAAGCCAGCCGTATGGGCGGTAATGACAAAGGTTTAGTTAAATTAGCCGATAAAGCGATGATCGAGCATGTCATCGATACACTTTCGCCACAAACCAACAAGATAGCCATTAACGCCAATCGAAATCAAAACGTTTATAGCCAATACGGCACTGTATTTGGCGATCAGCTACAAGGTTATCAGGGTCCATTAGGCGGTATGCATGCTGCTATTTTACATTTAAACGATGCAGAGTGGATTGGTTTTGTCCCCTGTGATTGCCCACAGCTACCAAGCGATTTAATCGCCCGTATGGCAGCAGCGTGTAAAGCAGATACTGATATTGTGGTCGCCCATGATGGTGAGCATATTCAACCAGTAGTGACACTATTACATCGTCGTATTTTACCAAAACTAGAAGCCTTTTTAGCGAATGGTGACCGCAAGATCATTCTACTGTACCGTCAATGCAACATGCTCACGGTTGACTTTAGTGATCAACCGAACGCCTTTATAAACTTAAATACACCTGCAGAATTACACCAGTTTGGACACATAAAATGAGTCTACATCTATGAATAAAATCTACGCGTCACTCCCCTTACTCGGCTTTGCAGCATTCAGCGGTACAGGAAAAACAACATTGTTAGAGGCAATACTGCCTAAGTTAGTTGCGCGTGGTATTCGTGTTGCAGTAATTAAGCATGCGCATCATGATTTTGATATCGACCAACCGGGAAAAGACAGCCACCGCCTGCGCAAAGCGGGAGCCAGCCAGATGCTCATTTCATCGCGCAGTCGTCGTGCTTTGGTAACTGAAACGCCCGATGAAGAAGCGACATTACCACACTTGATCGCTCAGCTGGATCAAACTCAACTCGACCTGATCTTAGTTGAAGGCTTTAAAAAGCTGAGTTTCCCTAAAATTGAATTACATCGTACAGAAGTCGGCAAACCTTGGTTACATCCAGCAGACAATAATATAATTGCTATCGCAGCGAATGTGCCTGCGAATAGCCACTTACCACAACTTGATATTAACGATCTTGAGCAGATCACCGAATTTGTGATCAGCTTTATTCAAGGCAAAGTAAGCACTTTTGTTCCAGATCAACCACAAGGGTTGCAATGTGGCGACCTAACACCACAAGGTATGTTATCTGTCGCAGAGGGTCGAGACCGTATTCTTGGTCATATTGTACCACTTGCGCAATCACAGACTGTTGATTTGAAAACAGCTTTGGGTCAAATTGTCGCACATGACGTGATTTCGCCAGTGAATGTGCCACAACATACAAATTCAGCAATGGATGGCTATGCTATCCGTGGTGATGATTTAACAGCAGAAAGCTACCAAGTTGTTGCGCATGTAATGGCGGGACACTGTTACGATTTGCCACTTGAAAAAGGCCAAGCAGTACGGATCATGACAGGTGCTGCAGTTCCAGAGTGTGCCGATACAGTCGTCATGCGCGAACAAGCTGAGCAAATCGACAACACGGTGCGCTTTGATCTGAGTATGGCTGCAATTAACACTGGTCAGAATGTACGTCAAGCAGGCGAAGATTTAGCATTGGGCCAAACAGCCGTAGCCGCAGGTAGCAAGATCAGCGCACCAGAGTTAGGCATGATAGCCTCACTCGGCATTAACCAAGTGACAGTTAAAAAACCTGTACGTGTCGCCATCTTCTCAACGGGTGATGAAGTACAGCATCCTGGTGAGACACAAAAGAATAACTGTATTTACGATTCCAATCGCTACACTTTGCACTCCATGTTAAGCCAAGCAGGCTGTGAAGTGATTGACTTGGGCATTATTGAAGACAGCGAAGCCGCATTAGAAGTAACATTGCAGCAAAGCAGTAAACAAGCTGATTTAATCTTGTCATCAGGTGGCGTATCTGTTGGCGATGCCGATTACATCAAAACCGTATTAGATAAGCTAGGACAAATTAACTTCTGGCGTATCAATATGCGCCCAGGTAGACCCTTAGCATTTGGCCAAATTAACGACACGCCATTTTTTGGCTTACCAGGTAATCCAGTTGCAGTGATGGTCGTGTTTTTACAATTTGTTGAACCTGCGATCCGTAAGCTACAAGGGATGACAAATTGGCAACCACAAGTATTCAATGCAGTTGCTACAGAGCGCTTCCGCTCTCGTCCTAATCGTACTGAGTATACTCGTGGTATTTTTGGTTTTGATGCTAATGGTCGTTTAACCGTGAAAAGTACCGGACAACAAGGCTCTGGTATCCTACGTTCTATGAGTGAAGCAAATTGTTTAGTTGAAGTGTTACCTGAACAAGCAAATGCAGAAATTGGCGATTCGGTTCGCGTGATCCCATTGCAAGGCCGAATTTAACACTCATTGACCTGTAACTACAGGTCATTAATTTAGTGCTATGTTAATAATGACATAGGGCTATATAAAATAGTGGCGTACTCACATTACGCCACTATTCCCAATTCTTACCAGGCTTTATTACGTCTTAATTTTACTGTTTGTCACCTAACTTAGTTGATGACTCTTTGCTTGGTTTATTCTCTGGTAAGTTTTTTACTTTTTCATACCAAATATCATGATGCTCTTTCGCCCATGTTTCATCAACTTCACCCGTTACCATGCCTTCTAGTGATGCTTCAATACCCACTAGACCGACATAAATATGGAATACAAAACCGCAGATCAATACTAACGACGCCAGCATATGGACTAAGTTTGACAACTCCATATCCCGACGAGTTTGATCAAAGAGGGGGAAATCGAGAATAAAGCCACTGAAGATAATAAATACGCCACAGAAGATTAGTAACCAGAACAGCGCTTTTTCACCGCCGTTAGAAAAATCAGCTGATGGATGCGTGCCTTTATGTTTGCCAGCCATGCCGCCCATTTTCTTAAACCAGTTAATATCGACTTTGGTAAACAGGCTCTTACGCCACCACTTAACCATGACTGTAAACAATAAAATAGCAAATAATGGCCCGACATAATTGTGGAACTGTTTCGCGCCATAAATAATCATAGCCCAAATATCACGTGGAATAATAGGTTTAATAAAGTGCTTACCGTACACCAACGTCAATCCCGTCACAGCAAGGCTTAAAAAGGTAAATGCCATACTCCAATGCAATATACGATCGACCAAACTCCAGCGCTGGATCTTGCGGCCTGTTCTTGCTTTACTTAATCTTAGTGGACCAATAGTAAAGTAAGCCAGTACGACTAAACCAATACTACCAAAAATAGCTAACGCACCTAATGGCGACATCCACTTTTCTTTCAGAATAAACCAAGCTTGACCAGGTACACTGATCAACACACCGTGTTCCGGTGATTTTGACGTCGTATAGCCCTCTTGACCATCGCGTACTGCACGCCAATAATCAGCGCCAGCAAAACCAGCAAGCTCACCTTTAACTGCTGACTCACCTAAGCGTTCACTCGTTGTATTTTTATCCGCGGTTTCATTAGCAAATGCCGACAAGGTAAAGCTCAGCATTAATGCACTCACTAACAGAGTGAACCAATGTTGAATTCGCTTAGTCATTAAATCTCCTCACTGTATCTCACTACAGCGCTAAATAGGCACCTGCATATCACTAAACAGGTTACCTATGTTTATATTACAGCTAATCTATATCGATGAACTAATTAGCTTTCTTGCGATTTACTTGCATCATAAGCAAGCTCATCTGTACTTGCCCAACCCGCGTTTTTAGCACCGCGTGCAACAACACGTTCAGCATAAACATCAGAGATTTTTGCAGCATCACCAGCAAGCAATGCTTTAGTAGAACAAAGCGATGCACACATGGGTAATTTACCTTCAGCAATACGGTTAGCACCGTATTTTTTCTTCTCTTCTTCAGAACCCGGTTCGACACCTGGACCACCAGCACAGAAGGTACATTTGTCCATCTTCCCACGTTCAGCAAAGGCATCTTGTTTTGGAAATTGCGGCGCGCCAAATGGGCAAGCAAATAAACAATAACCACAACCAATACACAGATCTTTATCGTGTCGCACAATACCGTCTTCAGTACGTTCAAAACAATCGGCAGGACAAACGGCCATACACGGCGCATCAGTACAATGCATACAAGCGACAGAGATTGAACTTTCACCCGGTTCACCGTCGTTTAAGGTAACAACACGGCGGCGTTGAATGCCCCATTGTAATGCATCATCATTTTCATTCTTACATGCGGTTACACAACCATTGCATTCAATACAACGTTTAGAGTCACACAGAAATTTCATACTCGCCATCGGAATGACTCCTTACGCTTTCGTAATTTTACAGAGGGTTACTTTAGTTTCCTGCATTTGTGTCACAGGGTCATAACCATAGGTTGTCGCAATGTTTGCAGATTCGCCCGATACATACGGCGTTGAACCTTCAGGATAGTTACCACGCAAATCTTCACCTTGGAAATAACCACCAAAGTGGAATGGAATAAAGGCAAGACCTGGTTTAACACGACGTGTAACCATTGCTTTAACGTGAATACGGCCTTTTTCTGCACCTTCAACCCACACCATTTCGCCATCTCTGAAACCTAAATCATTAGCATCTTTCGGGTTTACTTCAACAAACATTTCTTGTTGTAATTCAGCTAACCATGGATTTGAGCGGGTTTCATCACCACCGCCTTCATACTCAACCAAACGGCCAGAAGTAAGCACGATCGGGTATTCACCTGATACATCTTTATCTTGGATTGATTTGTATAATGTTGGCAGACGGAACATCGCTTCACTGTCATTCCACGTTGGGTAATCAGTCACAAGATCACGACGCGGTGTGTATAGCGGTTCACGATGAAGTGGCACGGCATCTGGGAATGTCCATACCACTGCACGCGCTTTCGCGTTACCGTAAGGGATACAACCGTGTTTGATTGCCACACGTTGAATACCGCCAGATACGTCAGTTTTCCAGTTTTTACCTGTTGCTTTCACTTTTTCGTCAGCCGTCAGTTCGTCCCACCAGCCAAGTTGCTTAAGCAGTTTGTCACTGAACTCTGGGAAACCACTCTCTAACTCACAATCTTTTGAATAACTGTCGACTGCTAATAAGCTTTCGCCATTACGTTCAACACCAAAACGTGCACGGAAGTTACCACCACCGAGCGCAACAGGTTTCGATGTATCATAAAGAATATGAGTACCTGGGTGTTTCATCTCTGGCGTGCCCCAGCATGGCCAAGGTAGACCGTAAGTCTCACCATGAGCAACACCACCTTCAGCTTCAAGCGTTGTTTTGTGGAACGTATGCCAGTTTTTCTGATGATCCTTTAGACGTTCAGGACTTTGACCTGTGTAACCAATTGTCCACATACCCTTGTTGAACTCACGGGTAATGTCTTCAATAACAGGTTGGTTGTTCTTCACTTCAATATTTTTGAATAATTGATCCGCTAGACCTAATTTTTTCATTAGTAAATACATGATCTCATGATCAGGTTTTGATTCGAATAGTGGTTCAATTACCTGATCACGCCACTGAATTGAACGGTTTGTTGCAGTAACAGAACCCGTTGTTTCAAATTGCGTCGTCGCTGGTAGCAAATAAACATTGTCAGTACGGCCGTTCATTACAGCTGCAACACCTGGATACGGGTCAACAATAACCATCATGTCCAGTTTGCCCATCGCTGTGCGCATTTCTGGTCCACGGGTTTGTGAGTTAACCGCGTGACCCCAATAGAACATGGCACGAATATTATCGTTTTGCTCGATATTGTCTTTATTTTCTAATACACCATCAATCCAACGTGATACCGGAATACCGGCATGGTTCATTGGTTTTTTACCACGGTAAGCATTTTGATCAAAGCGGCCTTTTAGCCACTCATAATCAACATCCCATACGCCAGCCCAATGCTTCCAAGCACCTTCAGAAAGACCGTAGTAACCTGGTAAGTTATCTGCTAATACACCAAAGTCAGTCGCCCCCTGTACGTTATCGTGACCACGGAAAATATTAGCACCACCGCCTGGTTTACCCATGTTGCCAAGCGCAAGTTCAAGGATGCAATATGCACGCGTATTATTGTTACCCGTTGTATGCTGCGTCCCCCCCATGCACCAAACAACACAACCAGGACGGTGTTCAGAAAGCAGTTTCGCCGTTTCATAAACATCCGCTTCTGATACTCCAGAAACACGCTCTACTTCAGCAGGTGTCCATTTTGCAACTTCTGCACGTACATCCTCCATGCCATAAACACGTTGGTGAATAAATTCTTTATCTTCCCAACCATTTTTAAAGACGTGATATAACACGCCCCAAACGAAAGCAACGTCAGAACCCGGACGTAAAGACACATAATGATCTGCTTTTGCAGCAGTACGGGTACGACGTGGATCAGCAACAACAATTTTACACTTGTTCTTTTCTTTGGCGATAAGGATATGCTGCATCGCGACTGGATGCGCTTCAGCAGGGTTTGAGCCGATAAACAAAATTGATTTACAATTATGCATGTCATTTAGCGAGTTAGTCATCGCACCATAACCCCAAGTATTTGCTACACCAGCGACTGTTGTAGAGTGACAAATACGTGCTTGGTGATCGACATTATTGGTGCCCCACATCGATACCATTTTACGGAACAAATATGCTTGTTCATTGTTATGCTTTGCAGAGCCTAACCAATAAACAGAATCAGGACCGGATTCTTCACGGATCTTAAGTACCTGCTGACTTACTTCTTCAAGTGCTGTTTCCCAGCTCATTTTAATCCATTTACCGTTAACCAGTTTCATTGGATATTTAAGACGTTTCGCACCATGACCGTGTTCACGCAGTGCGGCACCTTTTGCACAGTGACCTCCCGCATTAAACGGATGATCAAATGCAGGTTCTTGACCTGTCCATACACCTTCTTGTACTTCGGCATAAATACCGCAGCCGACTGAACAGTGAGAACAAATCGTACGTTTTATTTCAACTGGTGATTCTGGTTCGACAGATTTCGCTTCAGCTTTTTTCATCATGCCCGGTGCAAACATACCAACACCGACAGCCCCCGCAGCGGCAGTAATTGAAGAGTTACGCATAAACGAACGGCGCGAAATACCCAGTTGTTTTTCGTCCTTGTTGACCGTATCGGAACGTTTAGTTAATTTCATTTAGAGCTCCGCTTATAGAGAATCGTAGTAATCACGAATGTGTTGAGTTTCATGGTAACCAGTTGTATTTTCTTTCTTATTTTGCGTGTCAACAGATGCATTCACAGAGGTCGAAACACCTGTTGCAATCACACCTGCTGTGACACCTAAACCAATATTCTTTAACAATTGGCGGCGGTTTTCATCCGGCTTATTTTGTTTACTCATCCAGTTTGATCCTCATATCGTTATTATTTTTTTATGTCGATAAAACGTATTTTTTCAATGCTTAAAAATTGCAACGCTAGCTCGGCGACTGCGCTATAAAACACCGCGTTTTTCGCTACCTTTAAATCCTGACAAAAACGCTCAAACCAGGTATCGATATGGCGATTAAAAAATTCAGCTTGTACTTTTTGATTACTTTCTGCGACTAACATCGTCATGACTTCGAGCAATGCAGCAATATGATCTTCCGGTTCTTTCACGTCTTCATCACGTTGAAAACCCAGTTTTTTCAAATCATGGCGTAAATGCGCTAATGGCATTTCCATTAGTGAACCGGTGAGGAACCAAGAACCAAACGGCACGATCTCACCATGACCAATACCAATAAACAAATCTTGGTATTCATCTTCAACCGCGGTTAATAAGGTCTTTTGTGACGCGAGTTTTAATAACGGCCAAGCTGCCGACATACCCGTGGTTTGAATAAGTTCGTTCGGTGCATCCACATCTAAATTCGCTAACCAATCAATAACCTCAGCATCGGGTGCCTTACGTAATAAGTGAGCAAGTAAGCTATAAATATCGATACGTAATCTTGTTTCTTCAGCAACTGGCTGTGACATGTTTTGTGTTTCCATCATTTCGTTTTACACTCGCAACTGACTTGTTGGATCATCAGCCATGTCAGAAAAAATATCGCGTACACGACAATCTTCACACATAGATAAACGGCGAATAGCATCCCCCTGAAATTGCGAATGACCTTGTAATTTTTCGGTCAGCATTTTAATCATCGATGCTGGTGCAAACGCTTTACCACAACTTAAACAACAGGCAGGCTCTTCTTCATGGATCATCACGGTACTTTGGCGGCTTTCTACATCCCAGTTAACACCCGGTTTAAGACTAATAACTTGCTCTGGACAGGCTTTTTCACATAAGCCACATTGCACGCAATCTTGCTCTCTAAACTGCAGACCGGGGTGTCCACCAACAGCATGTAATGCACGGGTTGGGCATACCGCCACACAGCCCATACATAGCGTGCAATCATCGGTCTTACATTCAACACTGCCGTAAGGTGCATTTTCAGGTACGCTAGATACTGTTGGTCTAACTGTGCTTTGCGCATGCAATCTATCTAATGCACTAAACAATTTTTCACGCTTAGTCCCTGATAATTGCTTGGCTAATACACCGCTATCCATCACAGCGATCTTGTCATCTACCACAGGCAACAAAGATGCAGGGAACGCCACAAATTCAGCCGCGGAGCTAAGTTCAAACAAGCAAATGCGATCTGCTTCAAAACCAAGTTCAGTTAAGAAGTTATTCGCAATGGCTAACTCGTTTTTTAAAACGCGATCAATTGTCGCAGGCATGTAAGCGATATTGGTTGCTAACAGTACTTGATGCGCACCATAAATCAGCGCACTAAACCATGTATCCACACCAACAGTTGCTAACTCTTCCAGTGCAATCGGGATCACATTCGATGGTAATGACGGTAATTGTGCTGCAACGTTTTCTTCATCACGCTTACCAAAGAATAAGATCGTTGGTTTAACACCACCCGCCATTTGATAACTGTTTAACAAACGATAAATGAAGTTCTGGGTTTTCTCTGGATCTGGTAATGCATACGTGATCGCTTCTGTCGGACAAGCCGTTGCACAAGTACCAACCCCCTGACATAAGAACGGGTTAATCTCGATCGCATGGCCATTACTTGATAACGCACCCGCTGGACATGCATCAACACAACGCGTACAGCCACTCACACCACGGGATGAATGTGCACAAATGTCATTGTTTAAACGGAAATACTTAGGCTTATCAAACGTACCTAGCATGTCAGGTAAGGTTTCAATCACATCTGCAATCGCCGCTTTACCACTGCCGACAGGGTAATAACCAGGTGCAGGGATCTCGGTGTTGATAATGCTCTCGGCACTCATATCAACCACTAAATCAAAGCTATCACCACCGATAGTTACTTCTGCTAGGTTGATATAGGTATCAAGTAACGTACCAGCTACGCGGCAATTCACTTCGAATGCGCCTAAGTAACCTTTTATTGTCACGTTATTACTAAAAAATACCTTAATGTCATTACTTGTTTTCGCCGTGTTTTCAGCAGCCTGCGAAGTCGCAAGGAGTGTCACTGAATTAAGTGTTGAAAATTGCGGGGCCAGCGCAGTAATAGTATCGTGCGGACCAATGATCAATAGATTCCCTCGGATCTCGTAAGAAACCGTTGGCGGGATCAAATTCGATAATTCAACCGTACCAGCGATTGCACTTAAGCGTGCTTGACCATTGCTATCTGTAAATGTTTCTAGAATACTTTTTAACATTGCTATTCCTGTATACTCGTCACCGCTAAAATTGGTGCCGATTAAACTGCGAGTTTAGTGCCCGCTGCTCTTTCTGCCGTACGATTTTTACCGTACTTTATGCTGTAGCTAATAGAGCAATAACCGAACCAACTTTTAACGGAAAAAAATGACCTATAAAGAACTAAAGTCAGATAAGGACAGTTGAGGCATTTCCAATTGAGACATTTTGTCGCTACAAATGATCACACCTGTATCAAATTGTCCCGATGAAAATAAGGGTTATTAGTCCCTTTATGTCTCACCTTGCTGAATAGTCTTGTGACGTGGATCATCGCAGCCTTGCGATAATTTGAAATCTTCCGTGACGGGTTCAACGGTTTCATCTTCAACAGCTGACATTTCTGCTTCTTCTGTTCGTTCAATACTGAGGTCTTCTACTTGCTCAGATTCTTCTAATACTGCATTAACCCAACCACGTAACTGCTTTGCGATACTATCGTCAAGTTTAGGAATGTTCGAAAAATCTTCAGTATGATCGTCCATATCACTGATATAGTTGAATTCATCTGAATGAAATAATTTAGCGAGCGCCGCTTTTTTTACTGATTTATCAACCCCCTGCTTTAGAAATGAAACGACGCCGCTGTCAAATGTCACACTATCTGCATCTGCAATTGTTAATACGTCATCACTGCTCTTGTCTGAAATATCGCTCTGCTTATCTACCGCATCATTCGTCACTTTATCTAGCGTAACGGCTTGATTAATTTCTGCGTTAGCATCATAAACTGGCTCAGAAAATTGCTTAGATTCAGTTAATTCTTCAACGGCTTCATTCGTTTCCGATAACGTTGTTGAAGCTTTGTCTTTAGCCGTCAGAGAGCGGCTAGACCAACGTTGAAAAAAGTTAGTTGCCACTTGAACGTCCTTTTTTATCTTTATAACGTTTCTTTTTAAATTCAATCAGTTCGCCATGACGCCCAATGAATGCTTCCATCCAAGCCTGAACTGGTAAGGGCATTTGAATATGTAACACTTGATAATCGCCATCCATGTAACTGCTTGCGACACTTTGCGCGACAGTGATAAGTAACGGCGATAGCTGCTCATTATTTTCTTCACAAACAATAAACAAATGCGGGTCTTGTGAGCTGAGGTTAAAACGATAATCTGTCCGTTCATCGCGGTATAACGTTAATACGCGCTCATAACAGGTTCCGATGCTGAAATCTTCTTGCGTGTGGAGATCATATAATTCGACATTATCAATAGACCAAGACAACGTCGTCCAGCGTCCAATTTGCTTTTCTTCAGAGCGAAGACGAAACCTAATAGGCCAACTTGATTCGTCTTTTTCTAAGCGCTTATGTTCATCAATTTGTTGCACACATGCTCCTTTATTCTATTTTTATAATTATTTAGTATTTTTATAATTTCTTATATAACGCACCCTACTCAGCAAAATTTAGACCAAGTTCAAGATAAGTGACAAATAAAATGGTGATACCCAAGTTACTTCAAGATGCAGGGTATAAGTTGGAATGAACTTTGCTTTAATTCTTGATAGAGATATAAACCAGCAGGACTTTCGGATGCCGCAATTACCAAAAATAATTAGAACCAACTCTTCAGTTAAGCACACCATGACCGTCGACATCATGGATGAATATGGCGATACCATGACCAAAGAGATCGCGTGTGAACATCCGCTAACGATTTACTTAAACTGGGTAGAAATCGTAACAGTGATGACGCTCGGTGCCCGCCCTGCCGAACTGGTATTGGGTTACTTGAAAAACCAAGGTTTCATTGAAGATATTGCCGCGATTGAATCAGTGATAATTGATTGGGATTCGAATTCTGCAGCGGTGATAACCCGTGAAAGTACCGATGGTTTAGAAGATAAGTTATCGAAAAAAACCGTTACCTCAGGCTGTGGTCAAGGCACAATGTTTGGCAATGTAATGAAAAAATTAGAAGGTATCACACTACCACAACCTAGATTACGTCAATCAAAACTCTATGGTTTGTTAGAAGCATTAACTCACCACAACGCAACTTATAAAGCCGCTGGTGCAGTACATGGTTGTGCAGTGTGTAAAGACACCACTATTTTATCGTTTGTCGAAGATGTAGGCCGTCACAATGCAGTTGATACCTTGGCTGGGGAGATGTGGTTAAAAGGTCAAACAGGTGAAGATAAGATCTTTTATACTACAGGCCGCCTCACGTCTGAGATGGTGATTAAAGTAGCGCAAATGGGGATCCCGGTATTATTATCTCGATCCGGTGCTACACAAATGGGTTACGACTTAGCAAAAAAACTGGGTATTACCATGGTTGCTCGCGCCAAAGGTAATCGTTTTCAAGTATATAACGGTATGGCAAACCTAATTTTAGATGTCAAAGGCCCTGACGCAGAAGCGCTTGCACAAACAGCATCACAAGAACAGTCATCAACACTAATCGGTAAGAGTGCATGATCGAACACTTCCCTGCTTTTATGAATGTAAAGCAAGTCGCTGAGTATTTAGACCTGAATGAAAAAAAGGTCTACACACTGGCTAACGATGGCCACTTGCCTGCAACGAAAGTAACGGGTAAATGGTTATTTCCCAAAGCAATGTTGGATAAATGGCTACTGGAGTCTTGTCATAACGGCGTACTGAATGACCGCTTACTCATCGCAGGTTCTGACGATCCACTCTTGCAACTGGTCGTGGGTAAGATGGCACAAAAGCTTGGCAGCACCGCACTAGTTGGTTACACCTCAACAGGCACTCGCCAAGGTTTAGCCATGCTCAGTAAAGGCCATGTGGACATTTGTGCGATCCACTGGGGCCATGCAGAAGAAGCAAGCTTGCGTCATCCCGCATTATTACAGCAATATCCAGGGCATAAAAACTGGGTACTGATCCACGCCTTCGAGCGTCAACAAGGCTTAGTGGTTAATAAAGAATTAGCCGATTTAGTAAACTCACGCTCTTTAAACTTACAAGAGTTACTGACTTCACGCTGGCGCTGGGCACTACGTCAAGAAGGAGCTGGTAGTATGCGCGCCTTAGGTGAATGGTTGCATAATCATGCTTACACTGTCGATATGCTTACCGCAGCGGAAACTTGTCACAGTGAACGAGAGCTAGCGTCTTGCATTGCCCGTGGAGAAGCGGATGTGGGCTGCGCGAGTCAAAGCACTGCAGGCGAATTTGGTTTAGGGTTTATTCCGCTGAGTACCGAAGCTTTTGAACTCGTGATCCCAAAAAATATCTATTTCCGCACCTTGCAGCAACAATTGCTACAGTCGCTATCTGATATGAAAATCCAAGCTAAAGGAGATCAACTCGGTGGTTATAACTTTAGTCGTACAGGTCAACAAGTCTGGAGTGCCAGCTGATACTCTATCATTGTAGTTGAAGCTAAAGATTAAAATAACAAATAAAAAGCCCAGACATTAAAATTAATACCTGGGCTTTCTAAATTACCTATTAGCGTTCTTTCTATCGTGATAGTTCATAATAACTAAGCGAACGATAAATTGATTACATTGCCGCGTTAAAGATTGCGCAAACTTCTTCATGGGTCGCTTGCTTTGGATTAGTAAAACCACACGCATCATTCAGTGCATTTTTAGCCAGCTCTGGAATATCTTCAACCTTTACCTTTAAGCTTGTTAAGCCTGCTGGAATACCTACCGCTAACGCTAATTCTTTAATTGCAACAATCGCTGCATCTGCACCTTGTTCTGGCGTCATGCCTGCCACATCAACCCCCATCGCTTTAGCCACATCACGTAAACGCGCAGGACAAACTTGTGCATTATACGCCTGTACATATGGTAGTAATACCGCATTGCATACACCGTGTGGTAAGTCGTAAAAACCACCCAACTGATGCGCCATTGCATGTACGTAACCGAGTGAAGCATTATTAAATGCCATACCAGCCATGAATTGTGCATACGCCATTTGTTCACGAGCTTCGATATTCTCACCGTGTGCTACCGCCGTGCGTAAATGCGCTTGAATTAGTTCCATCGCTTTAATCGCAACTGCATCTGTAATCGGTGTCGCCGCAGTTGACACATACGCTTCTACCGCATGGGTCAATGCATCCATACCAGTTGCAGCCGTTAATGAAGCTGGTTTAGCTAACATTAATTCCGGATCATTCACTGAGATTAACGGTGTGGTATTTTTATCAACAATCGCCATTTTAATGTGTGTTGTTTCATTGGTTATAATACAAAAACGCGTCATTTCAGAAGCCGTTCCCGCAGTGGTATTAATTGCCACTAATGGAAGTTGTGCTTTATCTGATTGATCCACGCCTTCATAATCAGCAATATGACCACCATTAGCAGCTACAAGTGCAATACCTTTAGCGCAATCATGTGGTGAACCACCACCTAACGAAATCACAAAATCACACACTTCTGAATTTAATAATTCAAGTCCAGCAGCAACATTCGCTGTTGTCGGGTTTGGCTGAGTACCATCAAAAACGGCTGATTCAACGCCTCTCGCATCTAATAAATCTTGAACTTGTTTCACCATGCCAATGCTATTAATCACTTTATCAGTGACAATTAATGCTTTTTTAAAACCATGAGATTTGATTGCGTCAGCCGCTTGAATTAGACAGCCTGCGCCCATTAGATTGTAAGCAGGAATAAAGAATGCAGTGCTCATAATATATCTCCAAAATAAATCAATAATTATTGCCGCAGTACACTTTTAAAATTCACTGTAAGTAATAATTATCTCAGTGCCGTTATTTGATAGCGCAACCCACCAACAAATTAACCACTTTGAGGTAATTATAACTTTAAACCTTACAAAATAAAGGGGTTTATAAAATCAAAACAACTCACCTACCCACTTTGATATAGATGTCACATAATTAGGTAATTTAAATATCAATTACAGCGCGCGCAGTGGGTGCGATTCGATTACCCAAGGCGATACAAATAAGCCATCAACAAAATCAACAGGTACGTCTTTAATCTGTTTAAATAACCAATTCGGTTTGTT
Organism: Moritella viscosa; assembly: GCF_900120065.1. NCBI lineage: Bacteria > Pseudomonadati > Pseudomonadota > Gammaproteobacteria > Alteromonadales > Moritellaceae > Moritella > Moritella viscosa. The sequence continues at coordinate 11,967 of NZ_FPLG01000015.1, read as the reverse complement.
GTCTTTGTCGACTAACAAAGCCCTTACTCCTTCAACAAGATCAGCATTTAGACAGACATTCACCGCTAAATCTAACTCCAGTTGAAAGCATGCTGCTAGCGATAGCTCAGTATATTGGTTTACCTGCCGGTACAAGATATGCGCTGATATTGGGCTGCCTAATAGCAATTTTTTAACGCTGGTTTGTAACCACGGATCACAACTTTCGTGCGTTTGAATACATGCCATCACGTCAGTGAGTTCTGTATAAAGACTCAACTGAGTAAACAAAGCTTGATGATTAATTAAATTACCATTGATGAAATTAGTATCCGCATACTGTTGAGCTAATAGCTGATCAACTTGTTGGTGATGTACCGCAGTATCAGTTTGCCAATCAAGCGTGGTTAATGCATTCACCACATTCGCGTATTTTATGGCAGGAATTAAATACTCGGTTAACCCTAAATATTGCGCATCTTTGGCATTAATGCTGGCGCCAGTTAACCCTAAAAATAATCCAACACCAGGGTATGGTAAATGATTTAAGAACCAAGTCGCACCAACATCAGGGAATAAACCGATGGTAATTTCCGGCATAGCAATACGTGCAGTCTCAGTAACAACGCGATGACTTGCCCCCATAAACAACCCTAAGCCCCCCCCCATAATAATACCATCACCCCAAACGATTAGTGGCTTACCAAAGTTATGTAATAAATAGTCGACTTGGTACTCAGCCATAAAATATTGACTGACAACCTGCAGTTTAGCCCCATCCCCTTCAGTGCTAGTTAACGCTTGTTGTAATGATTTAACATCACCACCGGCGCAAAATGCTTTCTCACCAGCACTAGTCAGCAATACACTGACAACCCTATTATCACGTTGCCAAGCAAGTAACTGCTGACGTAATAATGGAAACATATCCGCACTCAGTGCATGCAATTGACGTGCTTTATTAAGGGTAATAACACCAATGACATGACCATCATTCGTCGCTAACTCATCAAATAATACGCTTGCTTCCATGTGAACTCCGACTAGATAAAAAACCAGTGTAGTCAGATTAAGTTGATTAATTCAACTCGCTAAGGCGTTGATTGTGAATTTAACCAAGCACGTTGCTCAAGTTAGCCGATAACATCTGATTGAAACCTATTGTAAGATACCCAAAATACTTCCGCTGTGGCATAATAGCCCCACAAAATTTAGAGGATTAATTCAATGACTATCGAAACAACGCTATTACAACGCAGTGATTCTAAATGTGAAATGTGCACATCAGAATCTAACCTATCAGCTTATGAGCTACCTGAATCACCAGAAAAAAGCTCTGACTGTGCAGTAATGCTTTGTGATACTTGCCTTGAGCAAATCAACAACTCAGATACTCTTGATGAAAATCACTGGCGTTGCCTAAACGACAGCATGTGGAGCCAAGTACCAGCAGTGCAAGTACTTGCATATCGTATGTTAAATCGCCTAGATGCAGACTGGTCACGTGACCTACTTGATATGATGTATCTAGAAGAAGACGTAAAAGCATGGGCTGAAAAGGGCGTGCTAATTGCAGCAATGACTGACTCACCAGCGCGTGATGTGAATGGTACTATCTTACAAGCTGGCGACAACGTAAACATCATCAAAGATTTACCAGTTAAAGGTTCAAGCTTAGTGATCAAACGTGGTACAGCAGTCCGTAATATCGGTTTAACAGATAATCCATTACACATTCAAGGCCGTGCCAACGGTACTGCAATGGTGATCATTTCTGCATACTGTAAGAAAATGTAATTTGCTTAGTTTGTCTCGTCTTTAAATACGCGACAACGAGTAGATCAAAAAAGGCCGATTACCCATTCTGATAAAGAAGCGGTAATCGGCCTTTTTTATGCGCGGTGTTAATAACCGTACATCATGACTAATTAGTCAATGATTGCATTGTGATATACGTCTTGAACATCATCACAATCATTTAGTGCTGCAAGGAAACGTTCGAACATTTCAACGTCATCACCTGTCACTTCCGTTTCAACTTGTGGTAAGAATGTAATGTCTTCTGCATCAAATTCAATACCAGAAAATGCGTCTGATAAGGCTACTTTAGTTTTGTAGAACTCAGTATGTGGAACATAAACAGTAATAGTACCATCTTCGTTCTCTACATCAGCAACATCTACTTCCGCTTCCATTAATGTTTCTAATACCGCATCTTCATCATCAAATTTGAATTCAAATACAGCTTGATGATCAAACATGTGTGAAACAGCACCTGGAGCACCAAGTTTCGCGCCATTCTTAACGAATGCTTGACGAACTTCAGTGAAAGTACGCTTGCCATTATCAGTTAAGCATTCAACGATAACCATACAGTTACCAGGACCAAAACCTTCATAACTTGCACGCTCATAATCTTCACCACCAGCACCAGCTGCTTTTTCAATCGCACGGTCAATTACGTGTGTTGGTACTTGATCTTTTTTCGCTTTTTCAATGATGCGGCGAAGACTTAAGTTGCTATCAGGGTCGCCACCACCAGTTTTTGCAGATACATAGATCTCTTTACCATATTTAGAGTAGATCTTAGTTTTCATGCCAGCTGTTTTAGCCATCGATAATTTACGGTTTTGGAACGCTCTGCCCATCTTAATTCACTCTCATTTTAAATTTGAAATAAATACTTGTCGATTTTAGCAGGATTAACACTATTTTTTCCACAAAAGCGTAAATATCTTATCTTTCATCAACAAAAATTGGCTAAACATCCCACGGAACTATAACGAATATAGGCCGTCTTACTATTTGTCACTGTTATCGGTTAATATTATGTTCTACTATGTTAACTAAATTTACTTAGTTATTACCGCATAGGTCGCCCATTTGTATCTCAAAAAAATATTACGCTTGACCAGTACAGCATTATTTGTCGGTACATTAGGTCTCGTTAGCTCAGCACAAGCAACTAATAAACTACCCGAAATTGGCACCGCGGGTGTGACGGCTTTATCGATCGATCAAGAACGTCAATACGGCGCAGCTTTTATTAAAGTCGCACGTGGCTCTTTTCCTATGGTCAGCGATCCGGTTTTACAAGAATACATTGCCGAACTCGGCGCAAAACTAATTAGCCAAACAGATTCGGTACGCTTTCCGTTTAACTTTTTTCTCATTAAAAATGACGAAATCAATGCGGCAGCATTTCTTGGTGGTTATGTAAAAGTACATACAGGGTTATTTTTATATGCTGAGAGTGAATCTGAATTTGCATCGGTTATCGCCCATGAAATCTCACATATAACTCAACGGCACCTTGCGCGTAGTTTAGAGACACAAGCAGGCAATAGCCAACTAACTGTTGCAGGTTTAGTTGGTGCTGTATTATTAGGTATTGCGAATCCAGTCGCGGGTATCGCCATGTTACAAACCACTGTCGCGATTAATGCGCAGTCTGCCATTAACTATACCCGAGCCAATGAATTTGAAGCCGATCGTATTGGTATTCAAGTGATGGCGAATGCTGGTTATGATCCTGCAGCAATGTCGACTTTCTTCGGTAAATTATCTGCGCAATACCGTTTTAGCTCAAAACCACCACAAATGCTGATCACTCACCCATTACCAACTACCCGAATCAGTGAAGCACGCGATAGAGCAGCACAGTATCCAAATCGTTATTATCCGCCAAGTCTCGACTATCAATTAGCCAAAGCCCGTATTCAAGTCCGTTATGGCACCTTAAAACCAAAAGAAGCACTGCAATTTTTTCAGCATCAACTTAAAACTAAAAATTTCAAGCTAAAAGATGCGGCGCTCTATGGCCAAGCATTAGCATTACTGCAATTAGGTAAAAATGTAGAAGCAAAAAAGATCGTTGTCGAATTAGCCAACACGCAGCCAAACAACCTGTTTTATCTCGATACCCTTACCGATATTGATTTAGCCTTAAAGCATAATAGCGAAGCTATATCGAGGTTAAAAAAAGCCAATAACAGATATAGCAATAACCCGGTTACCACCATCAATTTAGCCGTGGCCTTGCAACAAGCGAAACAGTATGACGAAGCTAAAAAGCTCATTCGAAATTACTTACGTGACAATGAAACAGATATGATTGCCTTAAGCATTTATATTGATTTGCTGAGTCAAACGGATGATAAGATAAAGATGTATGTCCAACGTGCAAATCTAGCGCAACTTAAAGCTAACTATCCAAAAGCCCTTAATGAACTGCAATCAGCACGCACTCTAGCAACAAGCTCAGCTGATATTGCTCGAATTGATGCGCACATGGAACAAATTGAATTAGAAAAGCAGGAAATGCAGGCATTGCAAAACTAGCCAAGGGACAGGAAACAAGGCAAAATGGGGACTTTAAGGATCCCCATTTGTTTTAAGACTTGTTTAAGGAATAGGCCAAGCATGACTAGTGTCACTATTTACCATAATCCACGTTGCTCTAAAAGCCGCCAAACTCTTGCTTTATTAGAAGAACAAGGTGTAACGCCAAACATCGTAAAATACCTCGAAACGCCACCATCAGCAGTACAACTGCAAGAAATTTTGACCTTACTAGCATTAGCACCACGTCAATTAATGCGTATTAAAGAAGCTGAATATAAAGCACTCGGTTTAGATGATGAAAGCTTGTCTAATGACGAACTCATTACCGCAATGATCGCAACACCTAAGTTGATAGAACGCCCAATCGTATTAGTAAATGGTAAAGCTGTTATTGGTCGTCCTCCTGAAAACGTCTTAGCAATACTCTAACAACGAGCAAATAATGCAAACAACACAAGAAATACAAAAAAAAATTACTCAATATCGCCTGCTTGGACTGTTTGGCTTCTTTGGCCTGCTCATACTCATGTTCGTATGGCAGCTATGGTTAACACCTGAAAAACTGCAAGACCATACCCAATCACAAGCGTTAGCTGAATTAACCGCTATGGCAGAAGCGAACCCAGAGTTACTGCCGCAAGTGGAAATTGAAAAACAAAAGTGGTTAGAGCGTCAAGCTGCACACCAATCTAATCCATTAGCTAAAGCGTTAATTTGGATATTCCCATTATTACTACCTGCTTATGGTTTAATCAAAGGGAAGCCTTATACCGCAGCTTGGAGTAACTTTATTGTAATGATCTACTACATGCATTCATTAACGATCATGTATACAGATCCTGATGAGCGTCATCTTGCTATATTAGAGTTCATTTTTGCTAACTGCATGCTCTTTGGTAATGGTATTTATGCCCGAATGCAAGGCAAAGAGTTAGGCCTAGGTCTTGATAAGCTAAAAGTTGTGATGGCTGAAGAAAAAGAACGAGAAGAAGCGTACAAAACGCAAAACAAAGATTAACTTTGTATAAGCTAAGTTAAAGCGATTAAGTCTATTTAAAAGATTCTAGCCCAAATCCATACTGAAATAAAAAAGGAAATAGTGTCATAGATACTATTTCCTTTTTACTTTTTACTTTTTACTTTTTCAATATCTTGTGAATAGTTTTGGCTTTGTTAATTATAAAGAGAGGGTTTCTTTCACAAACGGGATGGTTAAACGACGTTGGGCGCTAATTGACGCATTATCTAATCGATCTAATGTCGAAATAAGGGTTTCCATATCTCGAGATGAACGATTTAATAAGAAACGGCCAACATCAACAGGTAGCTTCAGCCCCCTAAATTCAGCACGTAGCTGTAACGCAGCTAACTTACCGTCATCATCTAATAATTGTAGCTGATAACTAACGCCCCAATCTAATCGAGAAAGCAGATCCGGTAATTGAATACCTAAATGCCGTGCCGCGCTATTGCCTGTTACAATGAGTGAACCTGGATTATCTTGATCATGACTATCACGCCAACGATTATAAAAATTGAATAATGCAACTTCCCATTCACGGTTCCCTGCGATCAATTCAATATTATCGATACAAACAATATCAAGATGTTCCATACCATCTAATACAGACGGTGACATCATAGCAGACATTGCCATCGGTAAATAAGCAGCAGAACGGTCGGCGTCTGTACACTCGGTACAAGTTGCGTGGAGTAAATGAGAAGTGCCCGAACTTCGGCTACCAAATAAATAAATAAATGGATCACCGTCGCCGACAGCAGCATTTTTTAATGCTGTCAGGAGTTGGACATTAGCGCCGGGGTAAAAACTCGCGAAAGTTTCACCATCGGGTAATTGTACAGATAAAGAAAGTTGTGCTGGAGTGTTCAATATCACCCTTTCATACAATCATAAGATTAGTGAGACCATTGTAGCACCTCAATGGTCGATAGAAAACGGCTAGTAAAAAAACACGATGTAAATTTGCTTAATTTATCACATTCCATTGAAAATTCATGTCACCAAAGGTATTTTGAGTACTTTGGATCCGTTGATCCAGTGATAATTCGGTTAATAGATCTTGTTGTGTACCCAGTAATACTAATTTTAATTGCACACTTGATCCTGTCACTGTATCAAGATCAACTTGCGCAACTGCTGATAATTCAGAAAACATTACAATCAATTTAGCATAATCAGTGATGTTAGTAATAGCATCTACATTTAAGAACACTACTTCATCTTTACCAGATGCTTTCACGCTATAACGTTCACCGAGATGATCAGCAAGACTATCGGTGAGTTTTGTACCGATGGCAGCAAGCTCACCTTGACCTTGTCCATTTAACCAAATCTCATACGGTTGATTACTATTGTTACGACCATACATACTCCAATTTAATTGGTAATCATCATTTTGCTTAATGATCTTCGCAATGATGTAATTGTCTGCACCATAACGCACAGAAGCGAGTTCAACCGGATCTGTAAACTGTCCCCATAAATCACTACTGCTTACTTGTAGTTGATCATCAAGATCCATAACAGGGAATAATACCGGGATCGCACGTTTATTTGCTTGTGCTTTAATCGCATTAATAAAGTCGGCATAATCACTGTCACTTTCACCTTTTACGCTGCGACTAAAGTCTTCATCAACCACTAGCCATATTACTTGCTGAGGACGATTCTGACTCCATACACCAAATTCACTACTGCGTAATAGGCGATTTATCTTTTGCTCGTTAAAGCTTGCCTGTAAATAACGCTCGCCATCAACGCGCTCTTCAGCTTGTTTCACTAAATATTCACGCGCATTAATTAATGCTTTTTTAATCACTGGATTAGCCGCAATTGTCGCATTACCAGAAACCTTGACCAATACTTCTGCAAAAGCAACTTTTTGTAACGTACGGTTAGGCTGATTATTCACAGCCATAACTGATGCCGAATAAAGATGCTCAACCTCAACGGCACGCGCAGTCAAAGGGACAAGAAATAACAATGATAATAAAATAGGAAATAAACGCTTCATACGATCCTTTTAAGAGTAACGTGATGACTCAAATTGATTATTTGAATAGTACCATAGCCAACGCTATTAATTTACCTAAAATAATAACCAAACCAGCCACTATGTCCAAACATATTCCATGGCCTCAAACTAATTAGCCGTTTAGAGAAACATTGACCATACTAAAGTATCAAGGAGTTGTCTTTAAAATGAAGGAATTAGTTGTATGGATGGCAAAGAAACGGAGAGTGACCGATATTTTGATATTGATATTGAAAAAATATACCTATTGAATATGTTATTAATATGGGGTGGGTATTTAGTGGGTAATCAAACAGAATAAATAATACAGGCATCAACATCTTGGCTAATGCCTGTATAGCTCAATTAAGCAATATAATTAAGCGGCTTATCATTGGTCTTATTTAGTACCAAAAATCTTATCGCCTGCGTCACCAAGACCAGGAACGATATAGCCTTTTTCGTCTAAACGCTCATCAATCGATGCAGTGTAAAGTTCGATATCAGGGTGTGCTTCCTCTAACGCTTTTAGACCTTCAGGTGCAGCAACAAGAATAAGTACTTTAATGCGCTTACAACCTTTTGCTTTTAATAAGTCTAATGTTGAGATCATAGAACCACCCGTTGCTAACATCGGGTCAATCACAATAGCTAAACGCTCTTCAATACTGTGAACAATTTTTTCAAAATAAGGTACTGCTTCTAATGTTTCTTCATCGCGGTAGATACCAACAACGCTCACACGTGCACTCGGCATATGCTCTAACACACCATCCATCATGCCTAAACCTGCACGTAGAATTGGCACAACAGTTACCTTTTTCCCTTTGATTTGATCGACAGTAACATCACCATTCCAACCTGCAATGGTCTTCTGCTCTAGCTCTAAATCAGCAGTTGCTTCATAAGTAAGTAGGCTACCCACTTCTGTTGCTAGTTCACGAAAACGCTTAGTGCTAATATCAGCAGCACGCATTAAACCCAATTTATGACGTACTAACGGGTGCTTAACCTCAACAACTTTCATGGAGTCTCCTAATAAAATCAAAATAAATGCAATATAAAAACGCGTAATATTACCAATAATGACCTTATAATGATAGCTTATTCCATGGAAAAGCCAGAGTTAAGAATAAAATCAATTTGCAGGTCGAACAAGGTATAATTTTGTTTCTATTATGTGATTAAAGTTGTTAACATGGCGGCGATTTTTTAATCCAATTGATACGATTAGTTTGTGAGGGATCCAGTGAGCAACCAAAATACTTCTCTAAGTTATAAAGATGCAGGCGTTGATATAGACGCAGGTAATGCATTAGTAGAACGCATTAAAGGTGTAGCAAAAAAGACTAAGCGACCTGAAGTTATGGGTGGTCTAGGTGGCTTCGGCGCACTTTGCCAATTGCCTACTGGTTATAAAGAACCAGTGTTGGTTGCAGGAACAGACGGTGTAGGAACCAAACTACGCCTCGCTATCGATTTAGCTAAATATGATACTGTTGGTATCGATCTAGTTGCTATGTGTGTGAATGACCTTATTGTACAAGGTGCTGAGCCACTATTCTTCTTAGATTACTACGCAACAGGTAAACTAGATGTAGATGTAGCTACAGCTGTTGTTACCGGTATTGGTGAAGGTTGTCTACTATCAGGTTGTGCGTTAACCGGTGGTGAAACAGCTGAAATGCCTGGTATGTACGACGGTAAAGATTTTGACATTGCTGGCTTCTGTGTCGGTATTGTTGACAAAGAAAATATCATCGACGGTACTAAAGTTGCTGCGGGTGATAAGCTTATCGCTTTAGGATCGAGTGGCCCTCACTCAAACGGCTATTCATTAGTTCGTAAGATTCTTGAAGTATCAAAAGAAGATCCAAGCCAAGCGTTTGGTGATTCGACATTAGGTGATACGCTGCTAACGCCAACAAATATCTATGTTAAGTCTGTGCTAGCTGTATTGAAAGAGTGTGAAGTTCACGCTTTATCACACATTACTGGTGGTGGTTTCTGGGAAAATATCCCACGTGTACTACCAGCACTAACAAAAGCTATCATTGATGAAAATAGCTGGCAGTGGCCTGAAATTTTCAACTGGTTACAAGAGAAAGGTAACGTTGAACGTACAGAAATGTACCGTACGTTTAACTGTGGTGTTGGTATGGTTATCGCCCTACCAGAAGCACAAGTTGAAAAAGCACTGGAAATCTTCACTGAACACGGCGAAAATGCGTGGCTAATTGGTGAGATTGCAGACGCTGCAGAAAATGAAGAACAAGTTGAGATAAAATAATGTCTAAACAAGCATCTATCGTAGTATTAGTTTCTGGTAATGGAAGTAATTTACAAACCATTCTAGATCAGTGCGAACAAGGTTCTATTAACGGTAAAGTAACAGCTGTTTTTAGTAATAAAAGTACCGCTTATGGCTTAGAGCGAGCACAACTTGCGGGTATTGACGCAATATCACTTGCTCAAGATGATTTTGCTGACCGTACTGCATTTGATGCCGCGCTAATGACACAAATAGACCAGTATCAACCTGATCTGATTGTGTTAGCAGGCTATATGCGTATTCTAAGTGATAACTTTGTACTGCATTATGCAGGTAAGATGCTTAACATACATCCATCTCTACTCCCTAAATATCCAGGTTTAGATACACATCAACGTGCAATTGATAATGGTGATGAAGAACACGGTGCTTCAGTGCATTTTGTAACGCCAGAATTAGACTCAGGTCCCGTAATCTTGCAAGCAAAAGTACCTGTATTCTCTGACGATAGCGTAGATGATTTAAGTTCACGAGTACATACTCAAGAACATATGATCTACCCTATGGTTATACAATGGTTCTGCGCTGAACGCTTAGCAATGACCGACGGTAAAGCCGTACTTGATGGTAAAAAATTAGCGGAAAGCGGCTACGCTGCGGACTAAGTTAATTCATTAATCCTAGATAATAAAAAGCCTTTATCACATTGCTGTATAAAGGCTTTTTTATGGCGCCGGATTAATAAACTAAGTATTCGTCAACATAATCTCACCGCGACAAAATACACAATACTCCCCAGGCTTCATTTTATGCCAAACTTCATTATCCGTCAGCGGCTGTGTCGCAATTATAGCGACAACATCTGAATCTGAGGTTTCATTCTCAAAGTTAATTTCAATATTTTCATCAATTAACTGGGCATGACCAAACGGCGCTTCACGAATAATATGATGTAAGTTATTAGTACAGTAGGCAAATACGAAGTCGCCATCGCTTAATAACAAATTAAATACACCTAATGCTCTTAGCTGATCACATAGACTCGCGATAAAACGAAACACAGGTTTCATATCATCAGGCTTAATTGGAAACTGTTTACTTACTTCTTGTAAGATCCAACAAAACGCGAGTTCACTGTCAGTCTCACCAATTGGCGTATAAAACCCGGTCGCTAAACCATGATAATCAGTTAGCTGGCCATTATGTGCATACGTCCAGTTTTTACCCCAACATTCACGGGTAAAAGGATGGGTATTTTCTAATGCTACACCACCACGATTAGCTTGACGAATATGCGAAATAACCGCTTGGCTTTTAATCGGGTAATCTTTGACTAATTGTGCAACTTTTGATTCGCAGCTTGGTTTCGGATCACGAAACGTCCGGCAACCCTTACCTTCATAAAAAGTAATTCCCCAACCATCAGAATGTGGTCCAGTCTTACCACCACGCTGCATCAGCCCAGAAAAACTAAAACAAATGTCGGTAGGCACATTTGCGCTCATACCTAATAATTCACACATATACTGATAACTTCACTTTTATGGCTTACTAGCATTAACTACACAGGATTAAATTAATATCACGAAAGACTATAGCTTAATCTGCATAACCCATCATTTTTTCAATCAACTGAATCAACAAGTGGATAACTTTAATGTGGATCTCTTGGATACGGTCCGCATAGCCGAAATGTGGAACTCGAATTTCGATATCAGCAATACCCGCCATTTTACCGCCATCTTTACCTGTTAATGCAATAGTCTTCATACCTTTAGCTTTTGCTGCCGCAAATGCATTTAGTACATTTTGAGAATTGCCGCTGGTGCTTAATCCTAATAGTACATCACCTTTCTGACCAATACCTTCAACATAACGTGAAAACACATATTCATAGCCAAAGTCGTTACTCACACAAGACATATGACTCACATCAGAGATAGCAATGCCCGGCATTGCTGGACGATTTTCACGATAACGCCCCGATAATTCTTCAGCAAAATGCATCGCATCACAATGTGAACCACCATTACCACAAGATAATACTTTACCTCCGGCTTTAAATGAATCAGCTAATAAGGCCGCTGCTGCTTCAATATTTTCACCATTTTTCGGGTCAGCTAAAAAATCATTTAAAACTTGTGCTGCTTCGACTAATTCTTGCTGAATTAAGCCTTGATAACTTGTCATTTATTATCGCCTCTACGCCTAAAATATATTTGTTTAATAGTACTATTGTTTCACAAAATAATGTACCTGTATCACCCATATAAATAAAACACTAAGCATAACCAAAAATAAGCGAATGGTATGATAAAGGCTTTGTAGCAGCGCTCA